>CAYRPC010000069.1:0-16033 GCA_964425995.1 uncultured Phycisphaeraceae bacterium | reverse complement strand
GGACGGGGGGAGTGGGTGGGAGGGACTTGGGTCGGGGGCTAGTGGATCGGGTTGGGCGTGGGCTTCGAGGGATCGAACCTACGAATGGCACTTCCCATGCTGGGAAGGGTTGAGTCAGGGTTGCACGGATGCGCATGCAGCACAGAAGCAGCGAGCCGGAGAACCAGCCGCGTGATTCAAATCGCAAAGATCGCTCCAAACCGTTCAGCAGATTCTTCCTCGCCATCCATGTCCCGCAAAGCCAGCAACCAACACGAGCAATCTTTCGATGCACCCAACGGTGCGCATCGGGGCGTATTGACCGTTCCGAACGAGCAGACGGCGATGGACGAGGCGCAGAATCAGGTCATGGCGCTGGCTGAGCGTCATGGCTTTCCCAAGGCGTCACTCTTTGCGGTGCGACTGGCGCTGCACGAAGCGATCATGAATGCGTTTCGCCATGGGCACAAGCAACTGCCCCCCAGTGTGCCGGTTGCGGTGCGGTTCGAGATCGATGATCAGCATGTTGATCTGACGGTCGAAGATCAGGGGCCTGGCTTCGTGCCCGAGGATGTGCCCGATCCGACGCTGGAAGAAAACCTCGAGCGTGGCAGCGGGCGCGGGCTGCTCCTGATCCGTGCGTATATGTCGATCGTTGAATATAACGCGAAGGGGAACGCGTTGCGGATGGTCTATGACAAGCCTGGAACATGAAGCGAACGGATGCGAGCGATATGGTGCGATGGCACTGGCTTGCTGGGTTGATTGCCTACTTCGTGATCGCTGCGTTTTCAAAAAAAGAAACGGCCGTCGCTTTCGCGACGGCCTATTTGATTGATTCATCCTTACCTGCAAGCACAGGCTGATTGCAGATTATTCGCCGCAGGGTGTGCAGGGGCCTTCCTGGAAGACCAGCAGGAAGCTGGCGATATCGCAGGGATCGAAGAGGCCACCATCGTTGTTGAAGTCGATGGAATCGCAAGTCTGCGTGCTCGGAATGCAGTCGCCTTCAGAGAAGACGCTGAGCAGTGCATCGATGTCCTGAGGATCGAAAGCGCTTTCATCGTTGTTGAAGTCGATGTCGTTGCAGATAGTGCCGGCGTTGCAGGCCAGCAGTGTCACGAACTGCGTGCCCGGGAGGGTCGCGAAGTTAACCTGGCTGGTTTCACCCAGGCTGTTCTCGAAGAACCCGCCCGTGCTGGCGATACCGCCGATGACCTGGTTGGAGACAAAGGTGTAGTCGCTGCTGACAATGAAGCCCGCAACGCGGATGGGGTTTGCGCCGGTCCAGCCCAGTTCGCTGGCACGGATCTGGATTTCGACACCAGTTGTAACAGCGCCCGCGCCAGCAACGCTCGCGCCAGCGCCAGAGCCTGTGACGCCAGCGATGTTGTTGTTGTCGACATCAACCATGATCAGGTTGGGTGTGAGGGTCGCGGGATCGATGGGCGCGAATGGAGCGGGATTCTGGAGCGTGGTGGTCCGCGGCGAAGCGTTGGTTTCCAGCGGGTCGCTGGCGTTGGTGAAGTCTTGGAAGTCCGCGAAGGTGCCGAGGAACTTGGTGGGGCTGTTGTTGGGATACTTGTCGCCACCGCTGAAGGCCGTGAATTCGGTCTGGAAACCACTAACATCCTGGCGGCCATTGGCGCGGATGGCGACGGCGTTGGCATAGAGCTCTGTGCCGCTGTTGCCGACGCGGATCACGTAGTCCGCCGTGAAGCCAGCCTCGAAGGTGAGTCCGGGCGTGGTGACATCGGGCTCTGGGTCGGGGTTGTCGATCACGATCGAGCCCATGCGATTGAGACCATTGCTGGCATCAAAGAACGGGTTGGGCGGGGTTGCGCCGCCGCCGCGAATGACGTTCTGGCCATCGGTCGGGTCGGCATCGAAGAAGAGGACCAGGCCGTTGAAGTTGTTCTCGAGGTTGGCGCCCAGGAAGATGCTGACAATGTCATCGGCGAAGTTGCCGGGTGTGCCGTTGTCGTCGATGCAGCTCCAGAGGTTGTTGATTTCGCTGCCGCCGCAGAGGTCGCGGCTTGGGATCAGGCTGCCACCGACAGGAGCGTTGCCCACGCCTTCGATGTTGGTGTTGTCGATGCCGGCCTTGAGTGTGCCGCCGGTTGGAATGACGCCCGCAGCGCCTTCTTCGATGGTGCCACCGACGATGCCATAGTTGACGTTGCCCAAGTACGTGCCTTGGTTCGCGCCAGGTGGCGTGCTGGGCAGCAGGTACCAGTCGTAGTACGACTGGTCGGCGGTGTTGCCGTTGGCGAGGATCATGGCATCGGGCGTAAAGGCGCTGTCAAAGGTGAGGCCGTCGCTGCTGCCCGAGTTGAGGGCGCGAATGCCCTCGAGGAATTGAAAGCCCCAACCCTGATTCTCGAACACGATACGGTTCTGTCCGCCGACTTCGTAGTCAAAGAGCACTGCCAGACGGTTGTATCCCTGGAAGTTGCCGCCAACGAAGAGCATGAGCACATCGTCGGCAGTGTTGCCGGGCGTGCCCGCGTCGGAGACGCGGACGTACAGATTGTCCAGCTCGGAATTGGCAAGGCTGGAGAAGTTGGACTGCACCCACGTGCGTGAACCAGCCCACCAGCCGCCCGCACCGTTGTTGCCGTTTAGGCCGTCGAGTTGGCCATCAAGAACGGGCAGGCCCACAGCGCGTAGGGCGGGGATGGTGATAGTCAGGAACTGATTGCCCGGGAAACTGGCGGAGCCAAAGTTGACGCCCCGGCCCTGGCCCAGGTTCGGATGCCCGCCACTGAACGGGAGGCTGTTGTATGTGCCCGAGAGGGGAAGGGGATCAAGGCCGATCACCTGGTTGCTGAGATTGCTGCCGTTGCCCAAGATGGCCGACAAACGAATCTGAGAACCTCCGACTGGGTTACCCAGTGCTGCGAGGGGAACAGCCAGCTCGAGGCCATAGACCACGGCTTCGGGGTTGCCAGCAGTGCCGATCGAGCCGGGGACGTTGTCACCAAAACTGGTCGGTTGGTTTTGCACCCATACTTGTTGGTAGGGCTCATTGCCAGCACGGACACCATCGACGACAACTTGGGCCGATGCGGCGCAGCCAGCGGCGGCGACCAGGGCGAGAGCGGACAAACACTTCACATTCTTCATTACATCCTCCAAAGAGACACACAACCTGTGAGAAAAAATCGACAACACGAAGACGACAACACGAACACTCAATGCGCGGTCGTCACGCGGGACTCCGTCCCGAACTGCGTGCTCTGCGACGCACGAAGCGTGCGACTCTGCAATGCCTTGAGTTCAGGTACAACGGTGCCTTGTCACGATCAAACAGCGTTTCAACGCGCTCGCCGAGCATTGCGCGCCGATGGAAATATACCGTCAAGTGGTGGTCAAAAGCGAGCAAAATCAGCGCGGGAATCGTAGAAACGTCCTGTTTCCGGACTGCTCGTGCAGTGATGGATGCACGCTGCGCTGCGCCCAAGTTGATTGGGAAAAAGTCGCCCAAGAAAGTATGGGCATGCTCCCGGTGGCTGTGGTCGGTTGGCTTGCTCCGAAACGTATAGACATGTAGTTACTATTCTGTTTGGGTGATCGTTGTGGCAGTATTGAAGCAATGGGACTCGTGCACTGTGACTGGTTCCTGAGAGCGTTGATAGTGAGTGCGAGAACTTGAACTTGTGGAAGCATGGGGTTGGCCAGAAGCGCGCGAAGGGAACCGAACGGGCGACCCAGACGAAGGTGAGGTAGAGAGTTTCTTCTCCCGAATCGCGCGGATGGTCTTGACGCGGGGCTGGCTTATCGGGTACTTTCATGCTTCCGTGACGGGCTGCGGGCCAACAGCCGACCTAGAAGAAGGGGGCTGCCGTTTGGGTTGTCCAAACGTGGGGCTTTCGCAGCAAACAGAAACCAATACGCAGGCATCCAATTATTATGCAATCATTGATTCAACTATTCACGCAACAATCGCACGCCCAGCAACTTTGCTCGCAAGAACACCAGCAAACCAGTCAAACGGCATGCCTGGAATCGACTGTGAAACCATGCGCAGCGGAGTGTTCGGACGCAGGAGCGTGTTGTTGTGGATCGCAACCAATTTGCAAGGCAAGGCACCGTCGCTTCGGTTTCACGCTGATTGAACTGCTGGTGGTGATCGCGATTATCGCGCTGTTGATCGGTGTGCTGCTCCCGGCGCTGGGGAAGGCACGAACGTCGGCCCGATTGCTCAAGTGCCTGACGGGTACGCGAAGCATGGGACAAGTGATGACGTTCTATGCAAATGATAATAAGAGTTGGTATCCAGTCATGCCAGAGTGTACTTCAGATGGATTCCTGAATCGTCAGGACGCGCGTGGCGGGTTGGCTGGTTTGTTTAGTCTTCACCAGAATGGCCCGACGGACGATGGGAACCAATGGGCAGGCTGGACAGGTGCCAGCGCGACGGACGACAATGACCTACTGGATTGTTATTTTAGTTTGCAGACCACGAGTGGCACATGCTTGGAACTGCCCACCAACGGGCTTCGCACGCCGCTCTTGCGCAACTACATGACCGGCTTTGACGTGCTGCTCTGCCCCAGCGACAAGGCAGACATCTACTACGGTCCGGCTTCCACCAACACCTGGGAGTACACCACCACGGCGGCACAGAACGGCTCTCGCATTCCTCGCGTTGCAGGCAGTGAGCGAGACGTTGCCTGGAACACGATCAGCTATCTCTACACAGTGGGTTTGAAGACCGATGAGCCCAACATCCCGTACCCGCCGCCCATCTGGGGCGATGAGACCAACGGGCCCGACCTTGGGACTAAGGCCTGGTATGGCGCGAGCGCGAACGGTACGACGCTGAATAGTTCGATGGCTGATGCGGGCGTGCGTAACCCTGGCGGGTACGGCAAGGTGGACAACCACGGGGTTGATGGGGCAAACTTCGTCTATGCCGACGGCCACTCATCGTTTGTGACGGGTAGCATCCAGTCCGAGTTCTTTTCGGATGACCCGCAGGCTCAGAAGAGCGTCAACGTTGTCAAGCGCGGGCGCAGTGCTCTGACGCAGACCATCGATTGATGGGGCGATTGATTCGGTGCTCAATTGCATTTGGAATCGATTGATTACGGCCAGACCCTTCTCGTGTTCATTCCAACGCCCACGCTCTGGCGTGGGCGATTGTGTTGATGGGGGTGGTAGCGGTTGCGTCCCTCGAGCGACGCGATGATTCCTGACAGGCGCGTTTGTTGTTGCTATATTGTGGGCTTGGGACAGTGTTTGGGAATTGCCGCCCGGGCAATGGTGGAGGTCGCTGCGACGGTGACGAATTCAAAGCCAGGAGCCATGAGTATTGCAAGCGGAGGAAGTGGTGGGCAGGGGCCCTCTGTTCCTCTCCGACGCTCGTTGGGGCGCGGGCTGCTGCTTGCGCAGGAGTCAGGGCTGGTGCTGGTGATTGGGCTGCTGATGGCGTTGTTGACGATTTTCAGCGGGAACAAGTCGCAGCGGGACTTTGTCGCCATCGACACGGGAACGGTGGTGACGGAGAGTGGCGGTGTGCTGGTTGCGACGGTTTCGGGCAAGTCGCGGTCGTTCGCCACCAGCCAAGGCTGGGAAGCCCGCGGGGCGGGCGAGAACCAGAGCGTGCAGCGGACGCGCGAAGTAAACAAGTTTCTCAACCTTGAGAACCTGATGCAGGTGCTGGTCTTTGCCAGTTTCATCGCGATCATGGCAGTGGGGATCACGGCGGTGATTATTTTGAGCGGGATCGATCTCTCGATCGGGAGCACGTATGCCATGGCCGCGCTGGTTGGTGCGATTGCGCTGCGCTATCCGTGGGGAGAGGCGGGCATGCCAGCGGCGACCATCGGCCAGAGCACGGGGCTGTGGTGGGCGGTGCTGGCGGCCGGTGCGGGGGCATTGGTGGCGAGCATTGTGGCGCGAAAGTTTATGAAGCAGCATGCCGGGTCGACGGGTGGCGACAAGGCAAAAAAGCTGGGGGCGGTGCCGATGGCGCTGATGTGGGCAGGGGTGGGCCTTTTGGTCGCGGCGGCGTGGCAGATGATCGGGGCGATGCACACCACGGGGCGGCAGGTTGAGGGCGGCATGATCGCCAAGAGCACGATGGGTGCGTTTGGGAGTTTGGGGATAGGGCTGCTGGTCTGCTTGGTAGTTGGCGGCTTCTGCGGATGGCTGAATGGCACGATGATTGTGAGCCTCAAAGTACACCCTTTCATCATCACGCTGGGAACGATGGCGGCGTACCGGGGCGTGACGGCCTTGCCCACGCAGGCGCAGAGCGTGGGGAACTTTCCCGAGAGTTTTCAGGCAGTGATCAAGTGGGACTTTGCGGGTATCACGCCCGTGCCCGTCTTTGTCATGCTGCTGGTCTGCCTTGCGGGCGTGTTTGTGCTTACGCGGACTGTGCTGGGGCGGCAGGTCTACGCGATTGGCGGGAACGAAACCGCAGCGACCTATGCGGGCATTCCTGTTGGGCGGGTCAAGACGATTGTGTTTACGTTGATGGGCGCGCTGGCGGGGCTGTCGGCCTTTGTGTATCTCGGGTACTTTGGCGGTGCTGAACCGGCGGCGGGCACGGGATATGAACTCAAGGCGATCGCCGCTGCGGTGATCGGCGGGGCGAGTTTGTCGGGCGGGCGCGGGAGCGCGCTGGGGGCGGTCCTGGGCGCGATTCTGGTGCAGTTGATCGACAACGCGATGGTGATGCTGCAGATCGATCAGAGTTACAACAATGTGGTCTTGGGCGGGGCGATCATCGTCGCGGTGGTGCTGGATCAATTGAAGACGCGGTTGGTGCCGGTGGGGAAGTAGCGAAGCAGGGAATGGGGTTTGGTTACTGGGGTTTGGTTACTGGGGTTTGGTTACTGGGGTTTGGGAAGCAGGGTTGGTTGAGCGGGTAGAAGGGTTGGTGGGTTCAACATGGAGATACGCATGAAAACGTTGGTTTCAAAACTTGTTTCGACTCTGGGCCTGGCGGTGAGCGTTGCGATGCTCGCGGTCAGTGTCACCATGCAGGCGGGGTGTGAGAAGAAGAGCGAGCCCGCGAAGCCGGTCGCGGCGACCAAGCCGGTTGAAGCGCCCATGGCCAATGACAAGTCCGAGATGCCCAACGACGCGGTGCATGCTGGCGCGAAAATGCCCAACGACGCGGTGCACGGCGGAGCGGGCGCGGCCATGCCAGCGACGGGCAAAGCGACGGGCAAGAAGAAGTTCACCTTTGGCGTCATCGCCAAGAGCCAGAGCAATCCGGTCTTCATCGCGGCCAAGAACGGAGCGATGGCGGCGGGGCGCGAACTCAGCAAGGACGGCATGACGGTCGAGGTGCTGTGGCAGACGCCAGCCTCGGAAGACGCGCAGAAGCAAGCCGAGTTCATCACGCAGTTGGCCAACAGCGGTGTGGATGGGATCGCGGTGAGTGTGACGGACGCGAAGGTGCTGACCAGCGCCATCGACGCTGCGGTGGCGAAGGGAGTGCCGGTGGTGTGCTTTGACAGCGATGCGCCGGCGAGCAAGCGCATGGCGATCTATGGCATGGACGATGTGGACGCGGGCAAGGAACTGGCCCGTCAGCTGGTCAAGTACATGGGCGAGAAGGGCGTTGTAGCGATTCTTGCTGGCAACCAGAACGCGACGAACCTGCAGGCGCGGGTTCGGGGCGTGAAGGAAGAACTGGCAACGCACAAGGGCATCACGGTCAAGGACACGTACTACCACGTTGAGACGGCGCCGGAGGCAGTAGCCAAGATCAAGAGTGTGCAGACGGCCAACCCGGATGTCACAGGATGGGCGTTTGTGGGTGGCTGGCCTCTGTACACCGACAACGCCTTGGCGGGCGTGGCGGACAAGGGTGTGACTGTGGTGAGCATCGACACGCTGCCCCTGCCGCTGGCGTATGTCAAGAAGGGCGAAGTCAAGGCGTTGGTGGGCCAGGACTACTTCGGCTGGGGATATGAGAGCGTGCGGATGCTGCTGGACTTTGCGAAGGACGGCAAGAAGCCCGCGAGCGCGACGGTGCGTGCGAAGGTGGACATTGTCACGAAAGAGAATGTGGACGAGTTTGGCAAGGTGTGGCAGGAGAAGTGGCTGAAGGAATGAATGTATCGCGTCCCTGGTGAGAACCGGGGACGTGTTTTTTGTAGGACGCGATGTTCTTGATTCGGCAATCGTGATTCGTAATTCGACATGCGCAGTCGCGTGGCCGAAAGTCAGTCCCATGAATGCCCAATGCCCAATGCCTTTCTAACAGCCCGCGCCATCTCCAAGCGCTTCGGGATCACCCAAGCACTTGACGATGTCTCTGTGAGTTTTTTCAAGGGCGAGGTGCACGCCCTGATGGGGGAGAACGGGGCGGGCAAGAGCACGCTGGGGAAGGCGATCGCCGGGCTGCACAGGCCCGACAGTGGCGAGGTGATCATCGATGGGCGGGTGCTGCGTCTTGGCGATCTTGAAGACGCGTTTGATGCGGGCGTGCGTCTGGTGCATCAGGAACTGGCGCAGTGTCCCAATCTGTCGGTGGCGGAGAACCTCTGCCTGCACGATATTCCCTCGGCGCGAATGCCCGGGCTGGACATCCTGTTTGGCGGTGTGCTGGGCGGGCTGGTCAACTTTCGGGCGATGCGGGCCCGGGCGGAGCGACTGGTGCATGCGCTTGACAAGACCATCGATATCGATGCGCCGCTGGGCGGGTTGTCGCCCGGGCGGCGGCAGATTTGCCAGATCGCAGCGGCGCTGGACGATGGCAGTGACGGCCTGGGCAAGGCCAAGGGCAAGCCCAAGGTGATCGTGCTCGATGAGCCGACGAGTTCGCTGAGCGTAGCGGAAGCGGATCGGCTGATGGAGATCGTGCGCGATCTGGCGGGGCAGGGCATCACGATCATCTATGTCAGCCATCGCATGGGCGAAATCTTCAAGGTGTCGGATCGGGTCACGGTGCTGCGCGATGGGAAGTTTGTTGCGACCAACGTGACCGGTCAGATCGACGAGCCAACCCTGGTGGAGCAGATGATCGGGCGGCGCATCGAAACGGCGAAAAAGGGAGAGTTTGGTGGCGGGAGTACGCACAGTGCGCCGGTGATTCTGGACGTGCGCGGGGTGTCGTCACCAGGCAAACTTGAGAACATCTCGTTGCAGGTTCATCGGGGCGAAGTGGTGGGGCTGGGCGGGTTGGTGGGCGCGGGGCGGAGCGAGTTGCTGAGCGCGATCTTCGGGCTTGATCCCAAGGCGAGCGGTGAGGTGCTGCTGGATGGGAACGTGGTTGATCGCAGCGATCCGAGCTCGCAAACCGGGCCGATCGCGATGAAGATGGGGTATGTGCCGGAGGATCGGCGCAATCAGGGGTTGTTCTTTCAACTGGGCGTGGGCGAGAACATGATTCTGCCGTTCATGCGGTCGCTCGCGGGAGTGAGATTCTTTGGCGGTGGCGTGCGCAGGCTGGCGGGCGAGCGCGGCATGGTGCGCGACAAGTTCGCGGAGTTTCGCGTGAAGGCGGCTGGCCCATCGAGTCTGCCAGGCGAACTATCGGGGGGAAATCAGCAAAAGTTGCTGATCGCGCGCTGGATGGGCAAGGACACCAAGGTGCTGCTGCTGGACGAGCCGACGCGCGGGATTGATGTGGGCACCAAGAACGAAGTCTACAAGTTGATCCGCTTGTTTGCTGAGCGGGGCGGGGCGGTGCTGCTCGTATCGAGTGAGATGCCTGAGTTGCTGGCGCTGTCGGATCGCATCCAAGTATTGTGCGAGGGACGCGCAACCGGAGAATTACGCGGGAGCGAGATGACGCAGGCGAATATATTGACGCTGGCGACGAGGCGGCGGGCGGGGTGACGGCGGGGGCAGCAGCGGGATAGACAATCCCCATCGGCAACGGAGTGCACAATGGCCAAGAAGTCTGGTGGTTCTAGTTCGACCGAAGCGTCCAAGCGGCTCAAAATGCGCGATGCGCGCACCATGTCCAAACTCGTTGAACTTGCCGATGAGGTTGCGAAGAAGTCGCTTGGGGGCAAGGAGCCGCGGATGGACATTCCACTGCGCACCAAGAGCAACACCAACTGGAACAGGAAGCGCGGCATCCTGGAGATGGGCGACGCCACGGCGGAGCGCGAACTCTTCAACCTGAACCAGGCCAAGCAGTTCATGCAGACGATGCTGCACGCGAGCACGATCAAGAAACTGATTCAGGAGGGCAAGACCAGCAGTCTGCGAGGTGTTTTCTACATCGCCAAGCACACGGTGGCTGGCACCAATGAAAACACGTTCGACAAGCAGCAGGAGAGCGATCCGATCCTTGAGGACCTCGAGGTCGTAATGAGCGCGCTGCGAGAAGAACTGCACATCTTTGCCGAAAATCGCGGGGTTCTCGCGGGCGCTATAACGATTGTGGATGGCGGCGACACCATTGATTGCCGCGCAGCGGGGCGAGGCGGCCATGGCATTCCCAGCATCGTTGAACCCGACATCTTCGAGTTCAAGAAGTGCGACGCTGACTTTGTCCTGCATGTCGAGAAGGGCACGGTTTGGAACCGTTTCAACGAGGACCGATTCTGGGAAAAGAACAACTGCATTCTGACGCACGGCGGCGGACAGCCGTCTCGCGGTGTGCGTCGACTGCTGCAGCGATTCAATCAGGAACTCAAGATTCCCATCATCTGTCTCTTGGATTGCGATCCTTGGGGACACTACATCTACAGCGTGATCAAACAGGGTTCGATCTCGCTCGCCTTTGAGAGCAGCCGGTTGGCCATTCCAGAAGCGAAGTTTCTGGGCATCCGTTCGAAGGACTACAAGGCGTGCGACCTTTCGAACGCGGTCAAGATCGATCTCGAAGAATCGGATATCAAGCGGGCCAAGGAGATCATGGCCTATCCGTGGTTTGAGCAGCACAAGGGATGGCAGAAGGAAATCCAGATGCTGCTCGACAACGGGTTCAAGATGGAAGTCGAGTCCATGCTGAGCAAGGACATTTCGTATGTGACGGAGACGTACGTGCCCCAGCGGCTGAAGGCGAAGGATTGGCTTGAATGAGTTGTCGCGCGCGTCATGCGTGCGTCATGCGTGCGCGGAGTTGTCCTCGGTACCAGCAGCCTACTTCGGCGACACCGGCTTGGGCGACACCGATATGCGAGGTTCGATCACGAACGCTCTGACTCGCTCCAGGTTTGCCGTGTCCCCGGCTTGTTCATAGCACATGGCAAGTTCCTCCGCGACCATCGCGGTCATGCGGTGTTTGTCTCCATACTTCGCGCGGCATGTCGTCAGCAGTTGCTCGCCTTCCTCGACAGCCTCCGCTCCCCGGCCAACCAGATGGGCGCACCTCAGCAGTTGTTGGCCACTAATTATCGAGTTGATGGTGTTGTTGGCGTGCAGCCGCTGGTTGATGATGTATATCCGCTTGTAGAGTGCAAACGCGACTTCCATGCTCCCAGAGACAGCTTGGGCCGCCGCGAGTTCTTCGAGGGTGGAAAGTGTCGCTTCGTGGTTTTCACCAAAGACCCGCTCCATGCGTGGGAGCAGATCGGTGAGGAGCGTGATCGAGCGCTTGTCACGATTCAAAGCGTGCAGGCTCGCGGCGTAATGATGCTGCGTGAGCAGACGGATGGGGTGGTCGTCTGGAAACGTGCGGGCAGCGGAGGTCTGGGCCTCTTCGAGCAGGCGGATGCCTTCCTGGGGGTCAACCTTCTCGATCTTGTCCTTGGTCGGTCCCCGGGTGGAGATCAGGCCTCTGCGCACGATGCTCGTACCAAGTAAAATCTTGATTTCGATGGTGTGTCGATCGTCGGGCCCATGAAGGCGCTGCGCCATCTCGCCGGCTTCGCGGAGCAGTAAGATGCGTTCGTCAAAGCGATAGATGTTCTCGCTGACGATAATGGCCAAGCCAGTGAGAAAATCGACAGTGGTGTCGTTGTTTCCCGGGTGGAGTTTGCGATGGGCTTCGAGGCCTTCTTGGAGGAGTTGCTCTCCGCTCATCGGGTCGCCTGTCTGACTGGCGGCAAGGCCCCGGACCCGGGCCGCCTGGATCGCTCGATCAGAGTCAGGTTGCAACTGGCGGAGTTGCTCATGGGCCTTTGTTGCCAGCAACAGGGCCTTGTCATATTCCGAGACGTTGAGATACATCTCGGCAAATATGGACTGGAGGTCGGCCAGCACAATCGGCGGCAGCGACGAGGCGTTGCTGTCCAGGTTCGTCACCGTGCCGTCGATCATCTGGCGGACCGTGACTGTTTTTCCGTCCGAACCCATCGGCGTGGCGGCTTTGCTCATGCGGCGGAGGAAGTCAATCGTGGCTTCGGCGCGGGCGGCTTGGTCTCTTGCCTGGTTGCGTTCGCGCGTGGCGATGATCGCTTGCCAGGCGGTACCGGCGATGCCGAGCAGGATGGCCAGAGCAACGGCGGCAAGGGCCGCGACGGTCCCCTTGTTACGGAGCGCGAACTTGCTGGCGCGATAGAGAGGTGTCTGTCGCTGCGCGAGCACGGGTTGGTCGGCGAGAAAACGGCGCAGGTCGTCGCCCAGTTCGCCCGCGGATTGGTAGCGATCGGCGGGATCCTTCTCGATGGCCTTGGCCGCGATGGCTTCGAGGTCGGCGGGGAGACTCGCGCGGAGTGATCGAAGGCGCGGGGGCTGGCGATCTCGTATGGCAATGGCAGCCTGCGTGATGTTGAGTCCCTGGAGATCGATGGGGCGCTGGCCCGCGAGCAGTTCAAACAGCGTGACGCCCAGCGCGTAGACATCGGTGCGGATGTCGATGGCCTTTGCATCGCCCGCTGCCTGCTCGGGCGACATGTAGGCAAGCGTGCCGATCATCTGGCCCGCGTGGGTGACCAGCGTCATATTCGGGGCTTCGTTGGAGCTACTGGTGAGACGTGCGATGCCAAAGTCAAGAATCTTGGGCTGGGAAGCATTGGTGGCATCGCTGGTGGTGACAAGAATGTTACCGGGCTTGAGGTCGCGGTGGATCACACCTCGCTTGTGCGCATGGTCGACACCATCGCAGACGCGGGCAAAAATGTCGGCGATGGCGGAGGGCGACCAGTTGTCGCGTTTGGCAACCAGGACGATCGGCTCGCCTTGGACAAGTTCCATAGCTATGGCGGGGATGCGGCGGAACTGCGCGTTGGCGGGCCCATCCTCGAAAAGCCCGTCCATGAGATCCGCGTCAAAGAGTTGGGCGATGCACGGATGCTGGAGATGAGCGAGGATGTCGGCTTCATGGGCGAAGCGCCGAAGCAGTGCGGGCGTCACGATCTCGGGTCGGATGATCTTCAGGGCGACGGTGCGTCTGGGTGTATCCTGGGTAGCTTCGTAGACCACGCCCATGCCTCCCTCTCCGAGGATGCGAGTGGGCGTGTACTTGCCGACCTTGATGGGCCTGGCGATGATGGTCTGGGCGAGGGCGTTTTGCGCGAAGCTCGCGGGCAGCGAGGTTGAGGCGAAAACGCCGCCATTGGTGGCGCTGGCGAGGAGCAGTTCTTCGAGGTCCTTCGCGAGGATGGGATCAGTGGCGCGTATGGTTTCGAGGCGCAGCGTGCGCTGGTCGTGGGGGAGGACAACCAATTCATCAAAGAAGACGCGGGCTGGATCCGCGTTGCGACTCAACTCGCGCGGCTCCGAGCGTCGGCATCCCGATGGCCACTTGGGCCATCGGGCTTGGGCGTGCTGTGGTCGCTGGTCTGGCCTTCGCGCTGGCGCTTGACCTCCCGGATCAGCCATGCACGGGCGTACGTCCATTCCTTCTTCACGGTGGTCTCGGAGACTTCGAGGGCCAGGGCCGCTTGTTCGATCGTCAGTCCCGAAAAGAAACGCAGCATCACGATGTCGTGCTGGCGTTCGTCGCGCTCGCGGAGTTTTTCCATGGCAAGGTCAAGCCCGAGGAGTTCTTCGGCGGCTTCTTCGGGCGGGATGCCCGCTTCCATCGTGGGGAGCATGCCGCTGCTTTCGATGTACTGCTGGCGTGAGGCTCGCTTGCTCTGGATGCTGCGGGCGTGGTCGATCAGAATGCGCCGCATAGCGCGGGCAGCGGTGCGGAAGAAGTGGGCCTTGTCGTTCCACGCAACATCGGCGCGCACGAGGCGCATGAACGCCTCATGGACGAGGGCCGTGGGTTGGAGCGTGACAGCACCGCTGCCTCGGGATTCCCGCGACATGAGCGCCCCGGCCATGCGTCGAAGTTCGTCATAGACCAGAGGCAGGAGTTCTTCGGCGGCTGGGCCGTGCCCATTGCTGGCTGCGCTGAGCAGAGTGGTGACGTGCGACGCGCGCATGTCGTCACTGTTGCCTCCGCCACCCCCCCCGGCTACGCCGCTCGGAGGGTCGCTCTGGACACCCACTTTTCCCATAAAGACATGATACAGGGTGTGTCAAGGAATCGAGCATGAAAACCGGAAAGCGTGATTGAATGTGAGTATGAAAATAGCGGTGAATTGGGGGTGAAAATCGCCAATCGGACCTTGCAATCGAGTGCATGATTTGCGGACTCCGCGTGCTATATGCTTGTTTCGGGCTTCTCGGTCGCTACGTTGGGGGTGCGTGATGAAGCAAACGCAGAATGAGCGGCTCGCAGCCTGGCAGTGGGTGGTCTCGCCAGAGGGGGCTGCCCTACGCGAAAAGACGACGGGCATGACCCACCCAACCCCGGCCCAAGTGGTGGCCTTGCGCAAGCGATTTGATGAGTTTGAGGTGCATGCGGCCTTGCAGTTGGTGGCGGCACGGGCCAAGGCAGCAACGAAGTTTGGCGATCGCTCGACGGGTCTGCTGGCGGACCCAGAGGGCGTGGAGATGGCATCGAGCAGGCGAGTGGCTGCTTGGAAAGCGGCCAGGATTGCGCGATTCCTGGAGTCAGTCGCACAATCTGTCAGGGGGTCGGGGGCGAGCGTGCTCGACGTGTGCTGCGGGATTGGCGGGGATGCCATGGCCTTCCGCGAGGCCGGATTGGCAGTGCGGGTGGCAGACATTGATCCGATTCGGGCCTGGATGGCGGGCGTGAATGTCGGGTGTGAGGCTGAGTGTGTGGACGCGGGCGAGGCGGTTTTCATCGAGCAGGCACGGACGAGTGGAGTGCGGGTGGTTCATATCGACCCGGCTCGTCGGGGCGAGCGGGGTCGGGTCTGGACGCTCGAAGACTTGCGTCCAGCACCTGTGGCTCTGCGGGCGTGGATAGATGCGGTGCCTGAAGCGTGTTTGAAACTAGGGCCCGGGATCGACTACGAGGCGTTGCGGGCTGGCGTGCTGGGTGAAGCAGCCAGTCGCGGAGAGGTTGAGATTGTGAGCGAGGGGGGAAAACTCACGCAGGCACTGGTTTGGACGGGCAAACTGGCAGGGACTTTGGCCGGGGCTGTAGCTGGGGCTTTGGGTCATCATGGGTTACGTCGGGCCACGCTGCTGACGACGGGGCAGGCGCACACGCTCGCGGGCGATGCGGATGTTGCATCACGACTGCCGGTTTCGCCGCAGGTGGGACGGTTCGTGTATGAGGTCGATGATGCGATCGAGCGGGCGCAGTTGTTGACGGTCGCGTGCGAGTTGGCGGGGATGGGCATGGCGCATCCCGCCCTGGGGTTGCTCACTGGTGATGATGGGCCCGAAGCGTTGGCATCGCGCTGGGACGCGAGCCAAGCGTGGCTTTCCGGGTTCGAGATTTTGGATGTGATGGGGTGGAACGAGCGGAAGGTGGAGCAGCGGCTTCGGCAACTTGGGGCGGGGTTGGTCGAGGTCAAAACCCGTGACAAGGTGGTGAATCCCGATGAACTTCAGCCCAAGTGGTCAAAGCGGGAGGGGGCACCGATGGTCGTGTTTGTACTGCGGTTTGGAAGCAGCGTTCGAGTGCTGATTGCGCGGCGGGTGAGCAGGGCGGCAGCGACCGGCTCATCCGACTCATCCATCTCGTCAACAGTCGATGGCATAGAACGCCGGCACACAAAAACGCACAACCCCTCCAATGGGGAGGGGTTGTGAGCGAAGACAATGCGGTCGAGAGGACTTGAACCTCCAAGGTATTGCTACCACTAGTACCTGAAACTAGCGCGTCTGCCAATTTCGCCACGACCGCAGCGGAAAGGATGATACGCAGGGGGGGTGGGGG
>CAYRPC010000068.1:0-16074 GCA_964425995.1 uncultured Phycisphaeraceae bacterium | reverse complement strand
CCCCTCCCCCTTTTCCAAGATCATTGCCGATGCCATCACCTTTGATGATGTCCTGCTGATTCCACGCCGTTCGGGCGTGATGCCCAACGATGCCGACGCGACCACACAACTGACGCGCTCGATCCGTCTCAATATCCCGGTGCTCTCGGCGCCGATGGACACCGTGACGGAGGCTTTGCTGGCGATCGCTCTGGCGCAGGAAGGGGGGCTTGGGATCATCCACAAGAACCTCTCGGTCGAGGCGCAGGCTCGCGAGGTGCTCAAGGTCAAGCGTTCGGCCAACGGCATCATCAGCGATCCGGTGACGCTGGGTGCGAACGACACGGTGCAGCGTGCCAAGGAATTGATGCGTCAGCACAACGTCAGTGGCTTCCCAGTCACGGAGGATGGTTCGAGCAACCTTCGCGGCAAGGGCAAGGTGCTGGGCATCATCACGCGGCGAGATCTGAAGTTTGTCGAGGACAGTTCGATTCGCGTGGGCGATGTCATGACGCGCGATCCGCTGATTACCGCACAGGCGGGCACGACGCTGGAGCAAGCCGAACTCATCCTCAACAAGCACAAGGTTGAGAAACTGATTCTTGTCGACGCGGATCGTCGCCTCGCGGGGCTAATCACGATCCGCGATATTGATCGCCAGAGCCAGTTTCCGCGGGCTTGTCGCGATGCACGCGGGCGCCTTCGCTGCGGCGCGGCGGTGGGGGTGGACCAGTACGATCGCGTCGAACAACTGATCGCCAGCGAGGTGGATGTCATCGTGGTTGATACCGCGCACGGACACAGCGAGAATGTGATCCGCACTGTCAAGACCATCAAGCAGATGCCGATGGTCGCCAAGTCGGGCGTGCAGATCATCGCGGGCAACATCGCAACCGGGCACGCGGCCCAGGACCTTATCGAGGCGGGTGCGGACGCTGTGAAGGTTGGCATTGGCCCGGGCAGCATTTGCACGACTCGCGTGGTGACGGGCGTGGGCGTGCCCCAGATCAGCGCGATCATGAACGCAGTGGAGGGGTTGGCGGCGATCGGCAGCGACGCGCCCGTGATCGCCGACGGGGGCATCCGCCACAGTGGTGATATTCCCAAGGCGATCGCGGCGGGCGCGAGCGTGGTGATGATGGGCTCGCTGTTTGCGGGGCTGGACGAATCGCCCGGCGAAGTGGTGATCCACCAGGGCCGGCGCTACAAGAGTTATCGTGGCATGGGCAGCGAGGGCGCGATGAGCGCGGGCAGCGCAGACCGCTATCGCCAGGCGGACGCCATCGGCAGCGACGGCAAGCAGGCCCGCAAGTTTGTGCCCGAGGGTGTCGAGGGCTTGGTGCCTTATCGCGGCACGCTCGCGGAGGTTATTTATCAGATGGTGGGGGGGCTGCGCAGCAGCATGGGGTATCTGGGTTGCAAGAACATCGCGGAGTTGCAGCGCGATGCGAGGTTTGTCAAGGTGACGCCCGCGACGGTGGTGGAGAACCACCCGCATGATATTTTGATCACCAAGGAGTCGAGCAACTATATGGTGGATCGGAAGTAGGGCTGATTCCATGGTCTCATCGAAGTCCTTGCAAAGCCGAGGACTTCGATGGCACGGGGGATGGGATACGGGGGGACGGGGGATGGTACGGGATTCATGGAATCCCCCGGATGGCGATGAGGGGCTTGCGGCGCTAGTATTCTCGAACCGAAGTTCATCTGATTTCACTACTTGCGGCGGCCAAACAGGCACGCTGCGTCGCTTCCGGATTGTTGTCGCCGATACCAGCCATGACCCTTGCCATGACCCCAGCCATGACCACCGCACACTCCAACGCCGGCTCTCATTCGATCTCGAACAACACCCTCTCCCACCCCGAAAATCTTCCGACCAATCCAGTGTGGAAGCGCGGGCAGGGCAAGCGCCCCAGCGAGTTGGTCAGTGACGCAACGCTCATCAAGTGGCTGCGCGACATGCTGTTGATCCGTGAGTTTGAGAATCGCTGCGGGCAGGCGTATCAGCAGGCCAAGATCGGCGGCTTTTGCCATCTTTACACTGGTCAGGAAGCCGCGGCGGTGGGGACGATCAACTCGCTCAACCACGACGATCCGATTGTCACGGCCTATCGCGACCACGGGCACGCGCTGGCGCGCGGGATGGACCCTGCTGCGTGCATGGCAGAAATGTTCGGCAAGGCTACCGGCTGCGCCAAGGGCAAGGGCGGCAGCATGCACATGTTCGACAAGCCCAACTGGATGTTCGGCGGGCACGGGATCGTCGGGGCACAGACGCCTTTGGGCACTGGGCTGGCCTTCGCGGCCCGGTATGAGTGGGAAGTGATCGGCAAGAGCCTGCCCAACCCGGGCGTTGCCGATGGGCAAGTCGCCAAGAAGAAAGTCTCGCTTGCGTATCTCGGTGACGGGGCCCTCAACCAGGGCGCGCTGCACGAGGCGATGAACCTTGCTGGCCTCTGGGATATTCCGGTGATCTACATCGTCGAGAACAATGGCTACAGCATGGGCACGGCGATCCATCGCGGCACGACGATGGCGCACGACCTGACCAAGAAGGCCGAGGCGTATGGCATGCTCGGCGCGATCATCGACGGGTTTGACGTGATCGATCTGTACGACCACTTCAAGCCGATCGTGGATTGGTGCCGCGAGCACCAGAAGCCCGCGTTCATCGATCTGAAGACGTATCGGTATCTGGGCCACTCGATGAGCGATCCGCAGAAGTACCGGACCAAGGATGAAGTGGATCAGTTCAAGGGCAAGGATTCTGTGGATCGGATGACGCACGTGCTGATGAACGAGCGCAAGAGCAAGGACGGCAAGCCGATCCTCTCCGAAGCCCAGTTCATGGACATCCAGACCGAGGTCAAGGAGTTGGTCAAGCACGCGATGGAAGTCGCGGAAACCAGCCCAGTACCGGAGATGAGCGAACTGTTCACCGATGTGTTCTTGAACCCGATGCCCAATATGAGCCCGACTGCGGACTACACGCACGGTGCGAAGAATCCGCTGCTGTAAGTGTGCTCTAAACCTGTCGCCTAATGAGCAGCACGCTATTCATCACGCCCTTGTTGGCGCGGTGATGCGGCGCACGCTTCGAATAGTCAGGGCGACAACCACCAGCGTGACCGTGCCCACAGTGACAAGCACCAGCGGATCAAACCAGTTTGCTGCCACGATCTTGCGGTCGACCAGTGCCCAGGCGCCAAGGCCGCACATCGGGCCGATGGTGTATCCGACGCCGATCAAGGCTTCGTGGGTGCCGCCCGCGTCAACCTCCGACTTGCCGACTTCGAGTGCGTAGTAGATTGCGCCGCTGTAAATGATGGCCATGCCCGAGCCATAGAGCACGAGGCCAATGAGCAGTGTGCCGATGCCGATGACTTGCGCAGTGCCGCTGGCTCCGCCTACCAGTCCCGAGATCGTGCAGCCGGCAAAGCCCAGCACGAGGCATGTTGCGCCGGCAATCGCGGGCCACCAGCGCCCGTGCCAGGCGTTCCAGCGCCCGAACCAGGCAAAGACCAGGGAGCGAGGCACCAGCCATGCCGTTGCGAGCACGGTCGTCCACGCGGGCGTGACACCAAGCCTGGGCATGACGCTGGGCAAGTATGGTCCGAGCGCGCTCGACACGACGTAACTGGTGGGCAGGAGCATGCGGAAGGTAATCAGCAACTGCTCATAGATTGGTGGATGGGGCGCGTGCTCGCCATGCACATGCGGGGCGGGTTCCTTGGCAAAGGTCATCATCAGGATCCCCAGCGAGACAACATGCGACAAGCCCAATGCCAGCACGGCCTCGGCGGGATGGTCCTTGATCAGCGGCGCCACGCCCCAATACGCGAAGACCAGCGAACTGCTCCAGACGCAGTTCCAGATGCCGATTTCCCTGCGAAGGCGAGTGCCGCTCTTGCCGCCCGAGAGATAACTCTCGACCATGGGCCAGAGCACGCCCGTGAGCGGGCTGTAGAGGCCCACCATGAGCCATATGGGCCAGGCGGACTTGGCCGCACCAGCGGTCAGATTGCCATGTTGCCCCGCATCGATCCATTGGGCGATCATGGGCACTGCGCACAGCAGCGTCAGCAGCACCATCAATCCAGCGAGGACATCCCTGCTTGAGAGTCCAAGTTTTTCACGCAGCCATCGCGTGCCCTTGCCCGCGGCCAATGCTCCGGCGATGTAGGTGATGCCCAGCAGCACGCCCAGCAGGAAGTTGGCACCATCGCCAAAGCCATAGCCAGCCTTGGTCAGATAGAAAATACCACTGGTGACAACGCCAGTCCCCAGACTGTTGATGAAGGTAAAGGCCAGCACACCGAAGAAAGGCGTGTGCGTCTTGTTGGTTTGGACATGCATGGGCGGCGATGATACGAGCGATATGTCCGATACGAGCGATACGAGCGGCCTGGCGAAAGTATGGCGAGCGACAGTCGAGTATGCTGGCGGCGCTTGATTGCCTAGCCGACATCGCCAAGCCCAAGAAACTTGCCGTGCGCCTTCATCAGTCGCTTGCGCAGCAGGGTTTCCTCGGGTTTGGCGAGCACTGGCGAAGCCTTGATCCATGCCGAGGCATCACGCCTGGCGAGGTTGAGCAGATCGCGATCTTGGATCGGATCGGCGATACGGAAGGGGGCCAGCCCCGCTTGCTTGGTGCCAAACAACTCGCCCATACCGCGAATCTCCAGGTCTTTCTCGGCCAGTTCGAAGCCATCGGTGCTCTCTTCCATGACGCCCAGTCGCGCCTCGCCGCCTTCGGTGGTGGGGTCTGCGATGAGGAAGCACGCGCTGGTCTTTGCCCCGCGCCCGACGCGCCCGCGAAGTTGATGCAACTGTGCCAACCCGAATCGGTCGGCTTGCTCCACGATCATGATGGTGGCGTTGGGAACATCGACGCCGACTTCGATGACGGTGGTGGCGACCAGGACATCGATCATGCCCAAACGGAAGCGCTCCATGGTGGCTTCGCGGGTGTCACGCTTGAGTTGTGCGTGCAGGCTCGCGATCCGCTTGCCGGGCAGATAGATGTCCTCCAGCGCCCGCTTGACTGTCCCGACATCAACCAACTGCTGTTCCCCGCCCTTGGCCGATGAAGTCGATGGTTCGATCGCCGGGACCACTACGTACCCCTGCTCTCCCTGCTGGACGCGAGTGAGCATTTCCGCGTAGGCATCGCGGCGATCGTGGCTACTGAGCACCTTGGTTGTGATGGGCGTGCGTCCGGGGGGAAGGCCATCGATGGTTGAGATGTCCAGATCGCCAAAGAGCGTCATGGCGAGCGAGCGCGGGATGGGCGTGGCGGTCATCACGAGCACATGGGGCGTCATGCGTTCGTCGCTGGCGCTGGTGCGCATCACGGCCCGCTGCGACACGCCGAAGCGATGCTGCTCGTCGATGATGGCTACTGCGAGCGACTTGAACTGCACGTCCTCGGTCAGAATCGCGTGCGTGCCGATGACGATGTCGACCGAGCCATCGCGCAGCCCGGCGACCAGCCGCTCCCGATCCTTGTCTGGCGTTGCGCCAGTGAGCAACTCAACCTTCACGCGCGAGCCCTCGAGCATGCGCGAAATGGTGGCGAAGTGCTGCTCTGCCAGAATCTCGGTTGGCGCGAGCAGCGCACTCTGATGGCCGCTCGCGGCGCTCATCAGCATCGCGTAGAGGGCCACCACGGTTTTGCCGCTGCCCACGTCGCCCTGGATGAGACGGTTGGTGGGAATCCACGTCGAAAGGTCCTGGGCAATGTCCTTCACGACGGCATCCTGACCCTGCGTGAGCGCGAAGGGAAAACGTGCCCGGATGCGTCGGTCCACTTCGTCGCTGAGGCCCAGGGCAGGGGCGCGCGAACGCTCCCGCAATTGGGCCCGCTTCATCGCGACGCCCAGTTGCAGCAGCAGGAACTCGTCATAGGCGAGCCTGCGGCGCGAGACCCTGGTCTCGTGCTGGGTGAGCGGCGTGTGCTGCATGCGATACGCCTCGCTCAAACTGGGCAGATCGCGGTCCTTGCGAAACGCTTCGGGCAGGTGGTCATCGAGCAGCGATAGCGCTTGCGGGAGTACTTTGGCGACGATCTTCTCGATCGCGGCGGAGTTGATCTCCTCGTTGGCGGGGTACACCGGGCGCCATCTTCCATCCTTCTCCACGGGCTCATCCTTGATCGGGTTGAGCACTTCCAACTTCGGATTGATCATCTGCGTCTGGGGTCCACGGGTCTGTACTTTGCCAGTGACGCGCAGCCTTGCACCGGGCCGCACTCGCTCTGCGAGGTACATGCCGTTGAACCAGACCACGTCCAAGCGTCCGGTGTGGTCGAGCAGCACGGCTTCAAGGCGCGTGGTTCGACCACGAACCGGGCGCACCGCCGAGACCTCTCCTCGGGCGGTGCCGATCGCGCCCGACTGCAACTGATCGATGGTGCTCTCGGCTTCCAGGCGTTCGTGGCGCATGGGCAGGTGCGCAACCAGTCGTCCGACGTTGGTCAGGCCCAGCGTGGCAAGTTGCGCGGCTTGCCTGGGTGTGCAAACCGTGCCCAGGGGTGTTGTGAGCGTGATGGAATCTGCTGCGGGCACGAGTCGATTATTCGAGGGATGGCAGCAGGCTCGCGCGACCAATCTTGGAAGAAGATTGGTCGTGGCACGCGGTTTTGATAGGGATCTTGCGAACGTTCACCACGTCTCCAGAATGCCCTTACGCTGGGGAGAAAGGATCAAGGCGCGCTCGACGAGGCGTTGCTCGACGAACTTGGCGATGGATTGGGCGGCGGTGCGGTAGTCGGCGAGCGTGCCGCCTATGGGATCGGGAATGTCGCGACCGGATGGGTCCAGCAGCACGATCTTGGCTTGGGCAGCCTCCCGGGCACTGTCGGTGGCTGTGGGAAGCAGTTCAAGCACGCGGCTTGCGTGGGCCGCGGTCATGGCGAAGATGATGTCGGCGCTCTGCAGCATCTGTCTGGTGAGGTGCGAGGCGCGATGGGAAGCGGTGCCTTGCCCAAGCCCCGCGGCGGGTTTGATACCCAGACCTTGCAGCGCATCCCGGGCTTCGAGCGTCATGGGGTCGCCATCAAAGGCGCTGATGCCCGCGCTGGCAACGCGCGTGGGTTTGAGCGTGACGCCCGGCTTGGCGAGCAGGTGGCGGGCGATTGCCTCGGCCATGGGGCTGCGACAGGTGTTGCCGGTGCAGACAAAGAGGATGGAAGTCTCGACGCGGGCACGAACCTCGGCTTCGGAGAAAGCACCGGCGGATTCAAACCGCCACCAACCGTCGCGAGTCAGCCGCACGCTTGATGAGCCGGTGCCGTGACGCGAGGGGCCTGCGTTGAGAAACGTCGAGATGCCCAGGGCGTGCGCGGCGGTAGTTAGGGCGGCGAGATCGTCGGGCAGTCTCGTGCCATCGCCCAAGCCTGGAAGGCCCGAGAGGCGATCGGCGACGACTGGCACTGCGGCGAGTTTGAGCACTTCCTGGCAGATGTGATGGTCGGGAACGCGGACGCTCCATATGGGTTCGAGGGATGCATGGGATGGATCGGTGGGGAGTACCGCGTCGGGAAGCGTGGTCGGCAGTGTGGGGTGCAGATCCAGCACACTCCGCATCGTCTTGGAGGACTGTTCGATCAGGAATCGCACCGGCCCCGGGGCAAGGACGCGAAGAATGTGCTGGTGGACGGGCATGCGAACTTGCAGCGTCTCGATCGTGGCCTCAACGCTGTGGGCATGCCATGTTGTCGGCGCGGCGGGCGCATCGGATCGCAGGCGAAGCAGTTCGCGCGAGGCATCCGCCCTGCAGAAAACCCCATAGACGGTGTCAGTGGGAAGAATGACCAATTGGCCATTGCGCAAGGCGGTGGCGGCCATTTGAAGATGGGCCTGCGGAATCGACTTGGGAGGCAGGGTGGAGAAAGGTGCGTTCACAACGTGGTATGTTAGGATGTCGCGCGGTGGATTCGTGCATGAGAGTCCGGCGGCATCGCTAGACTTGGAGAATGGGGGGAACCGCGCCCGGACATCGAGCGAACAAGATGGTGGGCATGGTTGACGATGTTGGGACCGCAAGCAGCTGCGGGATCGAGAGATCTTGCGGCCTTCCTGGTTTTGCGTTGGTTGGTATTGCTTGGGGATTTGGGGCAGGGGGTTGTCAGGTAACGAACGGCGGAGTGAGCTATGCCCATGGGTACGAACGCGTCTGATGTGCCAACTAGTCTTCGTGGTGATCGTTGCGCTGGTCTTCGTGCTGGTCGGCGAAGCGGCTTCACCATCACCGAACTGCTGGTGGTCATTTTCATTATTGTGCTGATCATCGCCATCACTGTGCCAGCGCTGTCGAGCGCGCGGGCGAGCGCGAAGAAGACGGAGACTGCGCAGTTGCTGTCCACGCTCAGCGCGGGCGTGTCGCAGTTTATTCTGGATGAGAATCGCCAGCCTGGCTACTTCACTGTCAAGAACATGGGGCATTCGGAGAATCAGACCGAGGGCTTGTCGGGGATGCAGAATATCATGCTGGAGATGCTGGGCGGCATCGTGCCCGACAACACGCCGGCGGTCCCGAATGTGATCCTCGACGTGGGGCCTCGCACTGCGGGCAAGATCAAGGTGGATCGGAACAAGATCAACCTCGCCCAGCCGGGTGGAGGCAAACTCTACTGGGCGAGTCTGGCGGCCAAGGTGTTTGAGCGTTCCGATGAAAACGGCCTGCCCTTTGACACGGGCAACGAACGACGTCTGGGCGCGACGGCGGGCACGAATGACAACACCAAGATTCGAGAGATCGTGGATGCCTTCGGCGCACCGGTGCTGGCGTGGGCCGCCGACGACACGATTCGAACACCCATCACTCAGGTTGAGGACTTCGCGACAGAGAGCAGCGACATGACGACGGCCCGCGCCTACTGGAATAGCAACGCTGCGTTCCTGTCGACCGGGGTTGTGGTTGGGATACAGGGGAAGGCACAAGATGAAGCCGGACTGCCCATCAATGAGATTGTGAGTTTGCTGGGTCAGCGCCGTACGGCGATTGATCGCGGGCGAACATTGACGGGATTGCTTGGCAACACCGGATCGCCCAAGAACCCAGGCGAACCTGTCATCACGGACATTCTGCCCACGTCCGCGGTTGGATCGGTGACGTTTCATAGCGCTGGCCGCGATGGGATTTATCTTTCCCGAAACAACGCCGGGGCCAAGGGTGCAACGCCCAGCGCGAACGGGCCGATTCTCGACTATGGCTTGGTGCTGCGTGAGAAGTTGATCGAAAAGTTTGATGATGTGGTGCAGCCGTCCAATTAGATTGTGTTGTCGGCAAATCCCACGGCCGGATATTCTGGCCGGATATTTGGTGGGATATCTGGGCGAACCTCATCACGGGATCGGCAAAATCCAACGCAATTGCTTGAAACTGGTCAGAACTCTACAGGTTCGGACTTGACTCTGGTGCCAACGCGCCTTCACCCTTGGGGGGAAAGGGGCGTTGGTGGGTGCGTTGTTTCAAATAGTGGGTGAAGGTGACGCGCCGCCTGGCCACGGCGCGCGAGTGCTGACATTGACTGAGCAGCGAAGGGCGAATGTGGCGGCTGCGCGTCGGCGCGTGTGGTCTCTTGTGCTGGCGGTCTGTCTGGGAATCGTGCTTGCCAACCAAGCGGCGACGACTGGCATTTGGGTGTGGTGGTGGGCGGGCGCGGTCGCAGTGTTGGTGCTGGCGGCTGCTTTATGTTTTATACAGCGTGGCCAAGATGGCCAACGCGCCCAAGGTGTCCAAGGTGGCCAACGTGACATAGTCAAATCAGGGTTGCGATTCGGGATGAGCGGCGCGATGCTACTCGCTGGAGTCTGCGTTGCTTCGGGATACACGACAGCGCGACTGTTCATGGGAGCGCGGGATCACCTGCGGACGATTGCCAGCGATAGCAGTGTCATCGAACTTGAAGGGACTCTGCTTGAAAACTGGCAGCGGCAGAAGGCGTGGGGAATGGAAGGGGCTGGCGGAGGTTCTGGCGGAGAGGCTGGCAACCTTGATCGGTTTGTGGTGCGGGGCCCGGGATGGTCGAGTGCGATAGCGGTCAGTCGCGTTGGTGCGGGGGATGTGGGTGATGTAGAGGATTCATGGCGGACCTGCTCGGGACGAGTCCGCGTGCTGGTGTCGGGCGAGGTTGTGCCCGCTGGAGCAGCCGGGGAGCGAGTGCGCGTGCTGGGGATTTGGGAGCCTCGCGAGGGAGTGATGAATCCGGGTGAGGAGCGTTTTGAGTTGTTCGCTCAACAGGATCAGGATGCGGGGCGATTGCGATCGAGCAGCGCTGAGTTGGTGTGGGTGACGCAGACGGGAGGAATCGGATCGGTGCGGTTGCGTGCGGGCGGATGGTTGCGTGATCGACTGCAACGCGTGCTGGATGGAGTGGATGGGGGCACGACCAAACAGCCCAGCGCGGCGCGGCGATTGCTTGGGGCGCTGCTGCTGGGGGAACGGGAGTTTGAGCGGACCGACGCGGGGCTTGCGTACACGCGACTTGGGTTGTCGCACATTCTCTCGATTTCCGGCTTTCACCTGACGGTGCTGGCGCTGAGCGTCCTGTGGGTGCTGCGTTTGACGGGCGACCGCGGATGGGTCGAACCAGCGCTGGTCGGGGCATTGATCGGGATGTATGTGCTGGCGCTGCCCGCCCAGGCACCAATCGTGCGCAGCGCGATGCTTGTACTGGGGATCATGCTCGCTGAGTCCCTGGGCCGACGCTACGACCGCGTCTGCGTGCTGGGCTGGATCACGATCGCGCTGCTGGCCTGGCGACCGGCGGACTTATGGAGTCTGGGGTTTCAGTTGAGTGTCGGGCTGACTGCGTTGCTGCTCTGGGTGGGCGAGGGTGCATCGCGCACTCTGTTTGGCGGCGGCGTGCGTGGAGCCATTGACAATGACGCAACCAGGGGTTGGTTTCTCGGGCTGCTCCAACGGGCGCGAAACGGCATGGGCGCGACTGTTGCAACCAGCGCGATGTGCTGGACGGCATCGCTGCCCATCGTGGCCCAGGCGACGGGGATGGTCAGCCTCATGGGTGTGGTGGCCAGCGTGCTGCTGGCACCACTGTTTGTTGTCATGCTCTGGCTTGGATATGCGACCTTGCTGCTGGGGCTGATCGTGCCTGCGTTGGCTCCGTTGGCGGGCGGGCTACTCGGTTGGCTTTGTGGCGTAGCGATCCGCGGGGCTGCATGGCTGGATGGGTTCGCCTTGGCATCATTGCGTGTGCCGCCCTTACCGATGTGGTGGGCCCTGCTCGCGAGTGTGTGGGTGATTGTGGGATGGCGCTGCATGGGCTGGTGGGGGCTTTCGTCCCGCCGTTGGTGGTGGGCGTATGGGGTTGGTGTCTTTGCGCTGTTGCTTCCCTCGCTGGTGGATGCGCGTGCTGGCGGGTTGCCCAGCGAGGTTGTATTGCGGATTGACGCGATCAGCGTGGGCGACGGCACGTGCATGCTGGTGCGATCGGGGCGAGATGCCATGCTCTGGGATGCGAAGGCCATTCCGCCCCGCTCGGCGACGCCTCGGGTTGCCATGATCCTGAGAGAACTTGGAGTCTGGCGAGTGGGGCGGATTGTCATTACGCATCCGGATATTGATCACATGAGCGGGGTGCTTGACCTGATCGAACCGTTGGGCGTGCGGGAAGTACTGGTTTCGGCGCGATTCATCGAGCAGGCGCGGTTGGGTGGCGATGCTGGTGCCGCGGGCGTGATCATGGCCGACCTAGCCAAGCGGGGTGTGGGGGTTCGCGCGATTGCGGCTGGAGATGAGGTGACTGTCGGGCCAGCGCGGATGACGGTTGTATCACCCCCTGCGGATGCCGTCTGGCCAGCGGACAACGAGCATTCAGTCGTTGGGCTGCTGGAAGTATCTCGGGCAGCAGGGACAACGGCTCAGCCAGTGCGTGTGCTGCTGACGGGAGATGCGGGGCCTCGAGCAATTGAGTGGATCATGCAAGCGGGTCTGCCCGCGGTGGATGCGATCGAGTTGCCCCATCACGGATCGGCCCAGCCCGAGGCGATGCGATTGGTGGAAGCGGTGCGGCCCGGTGCGGTCCTGCAATCCACCGGGCCTTCGCGATTGAATGATCCCAGATGGCAAGCGACCCGCGAGCAAGTGGAAGGTGCGGGCGGACGATGGATGGTCACGGCGCGTCACGGCTGGATCGGGGCATCCTGGTTGCACGATGGCAGCGTGCGAATCCAAAGCATGCGTCATGATTGATCGGCTCGTGAGCGGCCTGGCGGTAATTGGTGTGCAACGATTGCCCGTGGCACGCAAGATTCCAAGACGAGAGCGGATGGCGACGGATCCGCAGGTGGACCCGATGGCTGCCACTCAAGACGTGCTGGAGCGATGCAAGCAGAGTGGCTTTGTGCTTGCGGGCATCGCGCCGGTGCAAGGCTCGGCGTTCGTTGCAGAATTGCGAGCGTGGATCGGCGCGGGCAAGCACGGAGAAATGGAGTGGCTGGCACGGGACGCAGCGGTGCGCGAGGAGCCAGCCCGCATCATGGAGGGGCTGGGTCATACGCAGGCGTTTATCGTGGTCGCGGATCAGTACGCCAGCCGGCAGGACGTGCATGGAGCAGATGAGAAAGCCGACGACTTGCTGCGCGGCAAGATCGCCCGCTATGCGCGCGGACGCAACTACCACGACGTGATGAAGCGACGCTTGCATGCACTGGCCGATAGCCTGCGACTGGCGTATCCGGGCAGCGAGTTTCGTACCTGTGTGGATACCGCGCCAATCCTGGAACGAGAGTTGGCGACGCTGGCTGGGCTGGGGTGGCAGGCGAAGAACACGCTGGTGATCAACCCGGGCGTGGGCAGTTATGTCCTGCTTGGCGTAGTGGCGACTACGCTGCCGCTACTTGCGAACAGCGAACGCGTGCCCGATTCGTGCGGCACCTGTACACGCTGCATCGATGCGTGCCCGACCAGGGCAATCACGCCCTATTCGGTTGATGCAACCCGCTGCGTGAGTTACCTGACTATCGAGCGGCGCACGCCCATCGAGCCAGCACTGCACGCGGGGCTGGGGCAGTGGATTTTCGGCTGCGATATCTGCCAGGAGGTCTGCCCGCACAATACGCCCCGGCCCATCGGCTCCGACGCTATGCGCACGGGAGAGGTACACGCTGCGTATGAAGCGGATCGGGAGCGTGACGGGCTTTGGCTGCTGGACGTACTAGGATGGGGCGAAGCAGAACGGCGCGAAGCCTTCAAAAACTCACCCATGAAGCGGGCAACGCTGGGCATGATGCGCCGCAATGCACTTGTGGCGATGGGCAACGCGATTCGCTCGATGCGGGACGAGCAAGCCCGGTTGATAGAAGCGGATGCATTGCGAGAACGCATCGAGCATATTGCGGGCGATGAGCGCGAGGACCCAATCGTCCGGACAACCGCCCAACAGGTGTTGGCGAGCCTTGGCTGACGGCACGCAATCGGGAAGATGGTGTCTGGAGCAGTTTGCCTAGTTCGTCGGCTTGTTGCCGGACTTCTTGGCCGGCTTCTTGCCGGATTTGGCAAGCGGCTTTTTTGCAAGCGACTTCTTGACGGTCGGCTTCTTGGAGGTCGTTATGTTTGAGGTCGTTTTCTTGGCGTTCGGCTTTGCAACCGTCGCCTTGCTGGATGGTTTGCTCTCGATCATCGAACTGCCCGCTCCCCCCTTTCCTCCAGCTCCTCCCGCATCCCGAAGTGCATCGAGTACTTCTTGTGCGTGTCCCTCGACCTTGACCTTGCCCCAGCGGCGTTGGATGAGGCCACGTTCGTCGATCAGATATGTCACCCGGGCGACACCCCAGAACTTTTTCCCGTACATGTTCTTTTCGACCCAGGTGCCAAAGGCGTTGCTGGTGGGGGGAATGCCCTTGGCGTTGGAGACATCGGCCAGGATCGCAAAGGGGAGTTGGAACTTTTTTGCGAAGTGGGCGTGGCTATCGGCGGTGTCGGGGCTGATGCCCAGGATGACCGCATTGAGTTTGGCGGCCTGGGGAATCACATCGCGGAACGCGCAGGCCTGGTCGGTACACTTGGGCGAGTCGTCCTGGGGGTAGAAGTAGAGCACGACTTTCTTGCCGCGGTACTGGGCCAGGGTGTGGATCGAGCCGGATTGATCGGGGAGGGAGAAAGCGGGCGCAACCTGTGCTGGTTCGAGGAGGGGCATGGTGGGTCCTTGCGTATCTGGGAAGCGAGCGGGCAATCTGTCAGCCGTCAATTCGATCCCGTCGGGCTTCGAGATGCAGGGGCGAAGCGGCTTAGACTCGCGCATGCGGATCATTGCGGGAGTATTTCGGCGGCGCGTGATTGAGAGCCCGCCCGACAGCGCTGTCACCAGGCCGATTCCGGATCGAGTCAAGGAATCCTTGTTCGGCATGCTGCGTGGCAACTGCGAGGAGGCGAACGTCTTCGACGGCTTCGCGGGCACCGGCGCCATCGGGCTCGAAGCCATCAGCCGGGGCGCGGCCCGATGCACGTTTGTCGAGCGCGACAAGAAAATGGGCGAGTTGCTGCGCCGCAATGTTGAGTTACTGGGTGTGGTGGACCGGTGCGATGTGGTGGTGGCGGATGCACTGGGCGCTGGGGCGCTGGCGCGTGCGCCGCGTCCGCTCACCTTGGCGTTCCTTGATCCGCCCTATCCGATGATGGAGGATCAATTTCAGTGCCAGCGCGTGATGACCCAGTTGGCGTCGCTGATGCGCGTGATGGCTCCTGATGGGTTCGCGGTGCTGCGAACGCCCTGGCCCCTCAAGCACGAAGTGCTGCCCGAGGTGGAGCCACCCCCGATGCCCATGCGGGGCGGGAAGTATGCGCATAAGTACACGGGCAAACAGAATCCCAAGAGCAAAGATGCGTGGAAGCGCGAGAAGCGCTTGTGGGAGAAGGGGCAGGATCCGTCACAACATCCATCCCAAGATTTGTCCCAAGTGCTCAAGCAAGGCAGCAAGCGAGCGAGTGCGAGGCCTTCCGACGGAGCAGTGGGCAACGAGAAGGGCGTCACTGATGAAGCGGAAGTTGTGGAATGGTTTGAGGCTGAGGAAGTGCCAGGCATGATCGAGCAGACCCAACTGCTGAGCCTCAACGACGGTCAGCGCCAATGGAAGGAAGTGGACTTGCGGGTGGCGGGGAGTGTCGGCCCCGAGACGCACGTGTATGGCGGCATGGCGGTGCATCTCTATGCCAAGGCAAAAGCGGAGTGATCAAAGCACATGTCCAGCAACAGCGAGCGCACGATACGAGGCAAGGATCCTGACAGCGGGTCGCAATCGCCCTTGTTGATCGGCTTGCGTGATGCGCAGAGACGTGCCGCGGAGTATGAAGGGCCAGCGCTGATCGTGCTGGCGGGACCGGGCACGGGCAAGACACGGGTGATCGTCCATCGCGTGGCGCACTTGATCCGGGATCGCAAGGTCGCGCCCGAGCGGGTGCTGGCCTGTACGTTCAGTGTGCGGGCGGCGCGGGAACTGCGTGAGCGGCTGGCGCGCGGCACAAACGACGAGGCTGCGCTGCTGGAGCCCAATCAGGCGCGCAAGGTTCGGGCCCAGACCTTGCACGCCCTGGGAGCCTGGATCGTGCGCCGATTCGCCGACCGATTGGGCCTGCCATCGCGCACCATGATGGTTGATCCGGCCCAGCGCAGGCGTCTGGTCAAGCAGGTGATCGCGCGCGAAGGGCTGTTTCCGCACGCGTATGGAGAGGGAATCGATGCGCTCGCGGCCCGGGTCGAGCGGGCGATGGATGTGCTTGGGGAGCGCGGCGTGCTGCCGGCTCGGGCGATGGAGTTTGCACGCGATCAGGAATTCAGCGGGGCTCGGGCGTTTGCGGCGCCGGGAGAGGTTGATGACGAGGCGGTGCGGCGCACGCGACTGGTCGAGTTTTCGCACACGGCGCGGGCGTACGAGGCCTGCACCAGGTTGAGTCGGGAGCGCGGATGGTTGACGTTTGCCGACCTGATGCTGCTGCCGATTGAACTGCTCTCCAGGGACAAGCAGGCGGCGGCGCTGGTGCGCAGCGACTTTGCGCACGTACTCGTGGATGAGTTCCAGGACAACAATCAGGGGCAGATCGAGTTGCTGGCGCTGCTGTGTGGAGTGGGCG
>CAYRPC010000067.1:0-16455 GCA_964425995.1 uncultured Phycisphaeraceae bacterium | reverse complement strand
GGCGGAGGGAACGCATCCGTGCTCCCGGTTCGCTCCGGCGCTGGCTCGCGCGAATATGTGATGGAGACGGGCTTATTCGCGGATCTGTCGCTCGTCAAGGCACAGCGTGCCGACCACTTCGGCAACCTGCGCTACCACGCAACCGCTCGCAACTTCAACCCGATGATGGCGACGGCGGCCCATGCCGTGCTGGCTGAGGTTGACGAAGTCGTGCCCGTTGGATCCATCGAACCCGACGACGTTCACACACCAGGGAACTACATCAACGCCATCGTCTGCACCCGAAGCGTCAAGCGGATCGAGCAGCGGACGGTCAGCGCATACGCTTGAAAAATAGGTCTTCTCGCCCCACGCCCCACAGTACTTTTCGCTTGCATATCGAGCAGTCAGACAGGAGACCTCCCAATGTCCAACCACGCGCAACTGGGCACCACAACCCGCCACTGGTTTGCATTTGCCTCCGTGTCTTTCTTGCTCGCGATTCTCAGCTATAGCGCTGGCATGATTGTTGTGATGAACTCCGTGAGTTCAATGCAGGAATCACTCATGGCCGGTGCAGCCATGCCAACACCAGGGAGCGCAGAGGTCACGCAACTATGGAAAGTTAAGTTCGGCGCGACAGCGCTTTTCACGGTGCTCCTCACCTATTCCACTACGATCCTGGGCCTGATCTTTGTCGTGATGGGCTGCATCCGTTACGCCCACGAACTAGCGCTCTCTCGCAGCCAATCGCCCTGATGCACGCACTCGCTCGCGTGAAGCCGACTAGCCCGACCAGCCGTACCAACCCCTCGCGCCCTCCCAGCCATCAAGTCCCCCCGCCCGGATTCGAACCGGGAACCAAGCGATTATGAGTCGCCTGCTCTAACCGTTGAGCTACAGGGGGCGAACGCAGTCAGGTTAGCAGTCGTCTGCGCGAGGGTGGCTTTCCTTGATCGCCGATCTGGCTCATATCGATCTGGCTCATTCAGCTCAAAGGCCTGTAGGCTTGGGCGGGTTGTGGTTCTATACTCTGCGTTCCCCGGCGCAGTGGAGGCATGGGCCCGCCGGGGTCGTCGCTTGGTTTGTCAATGTGCGTGGTGTGTCCGAAGTGACATCGCAACGCTGGACAAGCATGGACGAAAAACTCGGCCTGCCTCACGCAATCCGCCCCGAAAGACCCCAATGACCTCCCTGCCCGACAACGTTTCTTCCAACGAACTCCCTCCCGAAATCAACGCTGAAATCGACGCGGCGATGAAGGACATGGAGGCAGCGGGAGCCGCAGCGGCAAGCGCCGCCTTGAAGGCTCCCCAGAGCAAGCCTGCTGCGATTCGCGGACCCAGGCTGGTTCAGGCTGGCCGCGAACATCGGCACGGCAAAGTCGTGAGCGTTGGCCCAACCGACATCTTTATTGAGTTTGGCCCCAAGGAACTGGGCGTGCTTCCCCGTCTTCAGTTCCCCGACGAGGCCCAGTTGCCGGTCGTCGGTGCCGACTTTGAAGTCGTGATCGACAAGTTCGAGGCCGCCGAAGGCCTGTTCATCTGCTCGCGCCCGGGATCTGTCCAGAAGGCCGACTGGGAAATGCTCGAAGTCGGGCAAGTGGTGGAGGCCAAGGTCACGGGCGTCGCCAAGGGCAAAGATGCCAAGCAAGTCGGGCTCGAACTCGAAGTTGCCGGCCACAAGGCCTTCATGCCGGCCAGCCAGATCGGCTTTGATCGCATCGAAGACCTCTCCGTCTATGTCGGCGAACGCCTCAAGTGTGCGATCTCGCGCGTGGACCGCATGGGTCGCGGCAACATCGTCCTCTCGCGCCGCGACATCCTTGCCCAGGAACGCAAGGAGATGGCTGAGAAGATCATCGCCAACCTCACCGAGGGCCAGACCGTCGAGGGCACCGTTCGCAAGATCATGCCCTTTGGTGCCTTCGTTGACATCGGCGGCATCGACGGCCTTGTTCACTTCAGCGACCTGACCTACGACCGCGTGGGCTTTGGCGAGAAGGCCGTCTCCAAGTTCGTGCAGGAAGGACAGAAGGTCAACGTCAAGGTGCTGCGCATCGAGCGCGATGAGACCGATGCGGGAGCAAAGCCAAAGATCAGTCTGGGCCTCAAGCAGGTCGCGGGCGATCCCTTCTCCAACGCGACCGGCGAGTTGATCGAGGGCAGCGAGGTCAATGGCAAGGTGACCAGCATCGCCGAGTTTGGCGCGTTTATTGAAATCGGTCCTAGTGTCGAAGGCCTCGTTCACATCAGCGAGATCGACTACAAGCGCATCGCGCGTGTCGAGGATGTTCTGAAGATCGACGAGATCGTTCGTGTCAAGGTGATCAAACTCGATAAGGCCAACCGTCGCATCAGCCTCTCTATCAAGGCTCTCAAACCCGCACCCGAAGCCCCGGCCGCTGGCCCAGGCAGCGGAGGTATGGGCGGAGGTATGGGTGGTGGCAAGGGTGGCAGGGATAAGTTCGGCAAGGACAAGTTCGCGGGCCGCAGCGCCGAAGAGATCCTCAAGGAAACGCCCGCGCTTCGTCGGGCACGCGAGAAGCACAAGCAGTTCCAGTTCAAGGGCGGCTTGAGCTAAGTCCACTGACAATGGCATGGCCATCAGTAGAAACCACAACCAGCCGCAGCCAGGCGTGATTCTGATCGTCTGGCCATAACAACTATCAATAAGTTCTTTTAGATGACGCTCGCGCTGCGCATCGCGGCGAGGAACCCGCGCGTGCTCTCGTACTTTTCGTGCCAGTGAGCAAGCGAGTCCTTGGCATGCGCTGCGAACCGTTCGTACTGCCCCGTATCCGTCACTGTCAGCAATGCCCGCTCGATCGCCTTGATATCTCCCACCGGAAACAGAAAGCCGTTCTCGCCATGGCGGATGATGTCAATCGCGGCACCAGTCACATTGCTGGCAATCATGGGAATGCCCGAAGAAGCGGCTTCCTGAACGACCATGCCCCAAGGCTCGTGCCCCGAAGGGTGCAGCAGGAGATGCACATCCGAGTAGAGTTGCATCGCCCGGCGCAGGTCCGTGATCATGCCCAGCCAGTTCACGCGCGAGCGCAGTGATTCGGGCACCCGCGCTTCGAGCATCGCACGCTGCGTGCCGTCGCCAGCCATCACCAGGTCCCAATCAGGTCGCTGGGGCGCGATCGCGATGAACGCATCGATAGCATCACTGAAACGTTTGTAGGACTCAAATCGCCCCGAGCAAAGCACACGCTTGCGTCCCTGGGCAAAGCCAGTACTCGCCCGCGTCGCCACGATGTCTTGGGCAGTGCTCGTGACGCATAAGGATGGATCGGTCTCGAAAGTGACGACAAACGTGCGACCAGGCTTGGACCCGTAGCGCTCAAAGTACTTTTCACCCAGCGAGCCAACCGGCATCACGCCATGGCAGGCACGAACGAACCAGCGAACCAGCAATGGCTTCAAGGAACTGCGCAGGCCCGAGCGTGGCGCATCGGCGAGTGCGTTGGAATCCGCTGCCAGAAACGCGGGCACGCCCCGCAGTCGTGCATAGGCCAGCGCCATCCAGCACTCGGGGTACATGTATCCGTTGATGACCACCGCGCGGACCCGATGTCGATGCAACAATCGAAGCAGTCTCACACCCTTCACGAGCCCCTTTGCGAATTGTCCTGGAGAGTTACCCGCCGGCATGGCTTCGTCTTTGCCAAGCACCACGCCACCGAAGTGATCCATCGACGACAACCGCCAGCCGATGTTGTTGGTCTTATACAGGATGGGCGTGAGCAACCGCACCTGTTGCACGCTGCTCGCCAATTTGGAATGTAGGTAAAATCGAGACGGTGCCATTGCGTTCACGATGATCGCAACGCATGGGCGCGAGTCCGCGTGGACAACTGACGAAGCGGGTTGGTCGACGACGTACTCCAAGCAGTTTTGGCAACATCTCAACAGCAGCAGCAGGCGAACGCCCGCGCTAGGCGACCAGCGTACTAAGGTCGCTGTTCATAGTAACCGTTGCCCGACGTACAGCCTCCTGCCACGTCTCTGTCCCCGACGATTTAGCGAAAATAATGCTTCTGCTCGCGTTCACGATAACACCAGCCTCACTCAGTGAGTTGGCTCTGTGTCGGAGCATTTGGCGGATATCCGCCGCCGTGCCGCCCTGCGCCCCGTATCCAGGAACCAGGAAGACTTGATTGGGCATGCGAGCACGCAGCGCGATGGCATCCGCAGCCTTAGTCGCTCCGACGACGCAGCCGATATTCGACAATCTGTTGCCTGGGCAAATTTTTCCTCCCAGATTTGCAACCATGTCCGCCATCAGTTCAGCAACGGTGCGTCCGTCCATGAGTCGGTTGCTCTGCACGCTGTCGCTGTCGGGATTGCTTGTGCGCACAAGCACAAAGACACCAAGCCCCGCAGTGATGTACGGCTCCATGCTGGTTTCGCCAAGGTATCCGTTCACGGTGATGGCATCCGCGCCAAGGTGCGTCGCGGCGACGGCATAGTGGGTTGCGGAAATGCCGATATCCCCACGCTTCGCGTCCAGAAGCACTAATTGGTCCCGCATCCGCGCATGGGCCACGACTTCTTCGAGAGCCGCGATTCCCTTGCTGCCAAACCGCTCGAAGCAGGCGGACTGGGGTTTGAGAATCGCACAGTGCTCGCTCGTGGCATCGATGATGCCCGTACAGAACTCAACCATTGCTCGGACCGGTTCGTGGTGGCGAGCCCTCACCTCAGCGGGCAGTTGGTCGATAACGGGATCAAGTCCTACGCAAACCACCGATCGCTTGCTTTCGATGGCTCGCATCAATCGTTCAATAAATGTCGCCATGGGTCCAGCGTACGACATCTGAGTCGATGCACGCTCCGGGGACGCTCATACCATTGGATCGCTGCCTGATGCCATCACTTGCCCATGAGTTCCGCTACTCCATCTCGCCTAGACCTCAAGAAAGATCGCGGCCTCACCATCGAGTGGGAAGACGCCTCGACCTCCTACTACACCATCGCTTATTTGCGACGAATGTCCCCCAGCGCGGATATGCGACAACTGCGCGAACAGATCGCCAAGAATCCGCTCACTGTGCTTCCTTCCGGAAAGTCCGGAGGCCAGGCCTGGGGCGGAACTCTAACGGCCTTGCATGCGGAACTGGTAGGCAATTACGCCCTCAAAATTCGCTTCAGCGACGGGCACGACACGGGCATCTATACCTGGGAATATCTGCGTGAGATCGACCCCGAAGCACCCAAGGCCAGTTCGGGAACATGACGGCACAGGCGGCTCAACGCCTGTGCTGTTTACAACAGATGTACCGACTGTTCGATGCACGCGTTGCGCGCGTGTACCTCTTCTGACTCATGCCCGATTCCCGGGTCGTGTTCTCACGCTTCTTTGCCGATGCATCGCTGCGCATGGAACGCCCGTTGGATCAGATGTCGTCGTTTCGGTTTTCGGACCGCTCCCAATGGCCTCGCACGCCGCTGGGCGATTGGGCCATGCGTGGCGCTGCTCGCGTCGCACGAGAGGTGCTTCGCGGGGTGGAATGCGTGCAGGAAGTGGGCCTTGACTTTGGGCTTGATCTTGGCCTGGAACGCCTGGATGCGCACGATCCCGACAGCGTGCGCAAGTGGTTGGATCGCCACCATTGGCCCGCGCGCCCGCTGCAACTGGGGATTCTGGAGCCCGCAGGCTGGGGAGCGGCAATCTTGGAAGCCCCGGGGGTGTTGCGAACCGACTGGATCGCGCTGAGCAACAGCGATGTGCGCTGTGGTGATATACCCAATGCGCTGGACGCGGTGGTGGCCTGTTTTCCAGATGGACGGCTGAGCGTGCGCACGAACGAGCGACTAGGAAAGCCGGCTTCGTGGTTTGACTGGGCCAACGAACGTCCGCGTAGTTATCCGGGCACGTTCCCGATGCGCCTGGATTGTGCGCAAGTAACCATACACCCACACACGATGGGACATTCGCCCGACGCACGCATCTCGCGACTGCTGATCGAAGCAGCAGCGTTGCTATCACGGCACGTTGAGCGCGTAGACCTGGATGACACGCTCGATGGACGGGTTGGGGGCGGCGCTGGGGCACGAGTGCTGGGTAAGTTTGCAGCGCCCGATCCGCTGGTGCCCTTAATGCAACAGATCGCAGAGGTCATGGCAACGTGGGGCGCGACGGACCTTCGCTCGCCTGCCGGACGGGTGGCATCGCGACTGATGAGCGCATGGGCGGCCTGTGGCGGGAGCGGCAATCTGCATGAGGAAGCTTCGCTGCGGCGCATGGCTGTGGACATTGCCGGGGTGGTGATGGATGATGAAGTCGAGACACTGTTGCGGGTGGGAGCGGTTCGGCTGGCTGATGGCGACGATGGTGTTGGCCTAGAGGCGTTAGAACGCGCGACCAAGTTGCTCAAGGGAACAGTCCTCCAGAACCCGCCCGATCAGGTGCTGTTCATCCTTGCGGAGTTGCAGGGGGTGCGCATGGATCCGTACGCGATCGGGCGAGTTGCGGGCGGCCTGACGCTGGTGGGCGCAACGACGCCGCGAGAGTTGTTTCCGCACTTGCGGGATGACATTCTCGATGAGATGCAGCACACTGGCGCACTGATTGACCTTGAACAAGATCAGTTGATCGTGATGAAGACGCTTGGAATGCTGGAACGCGTGCTGGGCGTCGAGCCACGGGCACAGCGAATGGCCGATGATCAGGTGAACCAGGTCAGTCAGGTGAACAAAGTGAATGAGGTCATGCCTGGTGCGGTCACATGGCAGCAGACACCGCAGTCGACCCAGCGCGTCGAGCAGCCACAGGAAGTTCGCCTGAAAATTCCAGCACTATCCGCGCAGGTAACTCGAAAGAAGTCCCGAGCGGCTAGTGCATCAAAGCCAGCCAAGAAGAAGTCGGGTCCTGCGACTGTCTCTAAGCCTGCGCCAAAGCGCAGGAAGGCATCGGCAACTCCTCGGATAACTCGCAGCAGTCTCAATCAATCCATTCCGCTGGCAGGGCGCATCCAGAACGCCCCCGCCCCACGACAAGGCACAAGAGCGATCCGCAAGGCGGCTTGATGCTGGTTTCAAACCGGGACTTATCCCGCGATATCCAATCGCTTGGACTCGCGATCTTGGTGGCGAGGCTGGGACTGTCCATGCGCGTAGAACTGATCCCGCTGCTGATGGTCCTCGCGAGCCTGCTCTTGGGCATTGTCCTGGAGACCTCGCACCGCCTGGGCTTTGTCGATTGCCTCGACCCCGACAATCACTTCGTCTTCGCCTCGATTTGGTGCCTGAGCCTTGCGGAGTGATTGCCGCAGGTTGGCAGATGGCAGAAGACGAGCCGCGTTGGGGGCTCCGGCTGCGGCCAGCACGCTGCTCGGAGGGAGGATTGGCATACAGGGATGTCGGAAACCTACGCCCCGAGCAATGAAAATGATGGGGGGAATTCGCAAGGGGCTGCTACCCTCGCCCCGTCATGGACAACCTCAAGCGGCTCATCAAGGACGTTTCGGACTTCCCCAAGCCGGGGATCGTGTTCAAGGACTTCACACCTTTACTCGCTGATCCGGCTGGGTTGGCGCTGGCTGTGGAGTTGATGGCTAATCAATTTAGGGGCATGGGCATCGAAGTGGTTGTGGGCGCAGAATCGCGCGGGTTTATCTTTGGAATTGCCGTGGCCCAGTCGCTGTCGGCGGGTTTCATTCCCGTGCGCAAGGCGGGCAAACTGCCACGGGCTGTCAAGGGTGTGCAATATGCGCTGGAGTACGGGACAGATCGGCTGGAAATGCATGCCGATGCGCTGGCGGGGAAGCAACGGGTGTTGCTGGTGGATGACCTGCTGGCGACTGGGGGAACGCTGGAAGCGTGTGCGCGACTGGTACGGGAAACCGCGCCTCAGGTGACAATTGTGGGCGCGTCGGTCCTCATCGAGTTGGAGGCTCTGGGCGGGATTCGCAAGTTGTCGCACTGCGGCAAGGTGCTGTCGGTGATCAAGTACTAAAGCCGGTTTCCTTATGGAGCGATTTGGTGCCGACGAGCGATGCGGGCTGCAGGCCGATATGCCGATACCATTAGACATGGCACGCCCACTTGGCCCCTCGATTGCCCCGCTCTTCCTTCGTATCGCCTTGGGTGTCACATTCGTGTGGGCGGGCATTGGCAAGTTAGAAGCGATGATGCAGGTGAAGGGCGAGAACGCCGCGCTGCTTGCGACGATGGGCGTGGAGCGGATACGAGATCTGGCCCCGCCAGGGAAGACCAAGCGTCCGATCGCTCCGAGCGAAGTGGTTGATCCAAGCCAACCAACATTGAACGGGCTAGAAGTGCCCAGCGGGCAAACGGCTCCGCCTACGAATCCTGCGAATGGCACGACACCGGCGCCAATGGGACCGACGGGACCAACACAACCGACTTTGGCACCGACGGAGGTGATGCCGCAGGCTCAACCTCAACCTCAGGCTCAGCCTCGGCCTGCGAATCAACCAGTGACTCCGCCAGCGACGGACATTGCACCAACACCAGCACCGGTGAATCCGACACCCGAGCCTGGGCCGCCGCAGCCGCCCCAACACGTCCAGGCCAGTTGGATCATGCCGACGCTCGCGCAAGTCACGGCTCCCTCGATCAGCCCGGGCGCTGGACAACCCAATCCCAACCGCGTGTACCAAGCCGCAGAGTTTCCTGATGTCATCGAAGTGCCTCGGGTTTATGGACTGGCACTGCTGATTCATCGGGCCGCTTTTCCGCCGGTCGCGACGGATCAGCCCAAGGCCAACGCGATGATGAAACTATGGCCCGAACGGCTGTCCCGCGGGATGTGGCCTGTGCGGCTGGCGTGGATGGTTGCGGTGACAGAGGTGGTTGCTGGGCTGTTCGTATTGGTCGGGCTGATGACTCGTGCGAGCGCGATCATGCTCGCCGGGACGATGCTGGGAGCAATCTGGCTCACGGAGATTGGTCCAGCGATGCAAGCGGGGACGACGGTGCTGGGCATCTTACCGGACCGCGATCCGTTCAGCATTGATGCATGGCGAGCGTTGATGTGGCAACTGGCACTGCTGATGAGCGCGGCGGCACTGACGATGCTGGGGAGCGGCGCGTTGGGCTTTGATCGCAAGCTGTTCCCGCCGCCGCCGCCTGCGCCGCCGACGCCTCGACTGATGATGTAGATAATGTCAATGATTTCAGCGATGTCGGGTTCAATCGTGACAAATTTGTTTGACTGATTTCTGTGACGGATTTGCAAGGTTTGGAGAGAATTGCCAGGGGCTGGCGAGCACGGGCAGTGCTGGCGCATGTGTGAACTGCGAACTTATCGGGGTTGGAGCATGGCCCCGCAATCGCCGACAGTAGTTTGGGACAGTGATGCTTTCCGCGACCCATCGCGAACGCTGGATCGCTGCTCGCACGATGCGACGTGCGGCGATTTTTTCTTGCGCGTTGCACATGACGGTGGTTGGCGGACTGAGCATCACCGCTGGGCTCAAGGGCCAGAGCGGTCGGATCACGGACATCTCTGCGGAGACGACGCTGCAGTTTTCGTTCAGTGAAGAGCCTCCGGAGTTTGAGCCGGCACCGGACACACAGCCTGTAGAACCAGTACCCGAATCGAAAGTTTCAGAGACAAAGCCAGTCGAAGCATCGACAGAGCAAGCACGCGATGATGTATTCGGGAAGCAGGTGACGAATCTGCCCACCCCCACTACCCCTACCGAAGCAGTTTCGCCTTCGGAACCAACGACTGTCCAGGCCAGCAAGTGGGTTGAGGCACCGCCACCGCCCCCTCCGGAAGATGTGCCGATCGCGTCGTTTGCGGGCGTGGAGGCTCGCCCGGCACGGCGCGTGGTCTACTTGATTGACGGATCGGGGCCGATGGCTGCGAGCCTCAACTTCATCAAGAGCGAACTATCGTCGTCGATCGCGCGACTCAATCCGGATCAGAGTTTTCAGGTGATCGTGTATCGCCAGCCATCGGGCGGTCAGGGCGAGCCGATCAGTTATTACTTTCGAGGCGGCAACGGGCAGCCTGACCTGACACCTGCGGAACTTGCGGCCAAGAGTGGGCTTCGGGCGTGGCTGGAAAATGTGTATCCCGCTGGGCGGAGCGAACCGCTGCTGGGCCTTGAAGCCGCGCTGCGGTTGCAGCCGGACCTGATCTTTGTGCTCACGCGGAGCATCGCACGATCGGGCGGGGTTGATATTGAGGCCCGCAACCAGCAAATTCTGGCGATGCTGGAGCAAATCAACCCACGCCAACCATTGGGGGGACGATTGGCCAGGATCAAAACGATCCAGTTCCTCGACGATGATCCGACGGGATTGATGCAGGCGATCGCGGCGGCGCATGGCGACGGGGAAGGAAGTTACCGCCTGATTTCTCGCAATGAAGTCGTGACTCGCGAGAAGTGACAGGCGGTTGAGGGGCGTGAGAATCCCTACGCTGCATGCATGGGCCGTTACGAGCAGTTTCAACAATATCGCACGCGAATGAACCGGCGGATCCTTGGGAATGAGGAGGAACGCGCCGAGTCGACGCCTCGTCGGAACGCGGATGGCTCTGCGCCGATGGGCGGGACGCTGGTGACGAAGCGTTTCTTCCGGCTCGACGGACAGACATATGAGGCCGGGGCGCTGAATATCAAGACCAAGGAGTTGCTGGGCCTGGTGGCGAGTGCGGTGCTGCGCTGCGACGATTGCATCGCGTATCACATCGACCAGTGCGTCCACGCGGGATGCAGCGACGTGGAAGTCTGGGAGGCACTGGATGTCTCGCTGATCGTCGGGGGAAGCATCGTTATCCCGCACCTGCGTCGGGGAATCGAGTTCTTGGATGAGGCACGACTACAGCCCAACGCGCCCAAGAACACGTCGCAACATCCGCACACCAAGGCATCAGAAACTCAATCTCCATGAAGCATCACTACGACATTCTGGCTATCGATCTGGACGGCACACTGCTGCGATCGGATGGTTCCGTCTCCGAGGTCAACTGTCGGGCGCTGCACGATGCTCGCGATGCGGGTGTGCGTGTGGTTGTGTGTACGGGGCGCGGCTGGGCGGAGTGTCGCTCGATCTTGAAGACGATCGAGCAGATTGATCCGGTCGTGGTCGCGGGCGGCTCGATCATCGCGCGGGGTGATTCGGGCGCGACGCTGCATCGGTTTGCGATGGATGAGACGCTAGTGCGGCACGCCGTGGCGGCGGTAAATGGGGATGGGCATACTGCGCTCGTGCTCAAAGACCCGGACGCAGCAAAGTATGAGTATCTGGTGGTGCGGGGTGTTGGCAAACGCGAGTCGGCTCTGGATCCAGTCACCAAGTGGTGGTTTGAGGAGATGAAGGTGCGTGTGCGGGTGGTCGAGCACCTTGATGAGGACGAGCACCCTGAGCACACGGTGCGGGTTGGTGCGTGTGCGCCGTCTCGAAGGCTCAAGCAACTGGCCCAAGCATTGGAATCCGTCGCTTCGGGACGAGGCGTTGTGCATCACTTCCCGGCGGTGGTCGCTCCAGAACACGCGCGAACGGGCGATGAAGATGGGGTGATGCATGTGCTGGAGTTGTTCGACGTCGACGCGACCAAGTGGTCGGGCATTTCACACCTGGCGAAGCAATGGCAGGTCACGCCGGGACGCATCGCGGCGATTGGCGATCAAATCAACGATGAGAGCATGATTGCTGGGGCGGGTCTGGGGATCGCCATGGGCAACGCGGTACCAGCTATCAAAGACATTGCCAAGCGTCAGACGCTGACCAATAGTGAGGATGGGGTGGCCCATGCCGTGCGTGCTATTTTGGACGGTACGTGGTAGGGTGGTGTTGAAGTGACTCCATACATCGCAGTCAAAGAGCCAACCAGGGCGCTCTGGATAGTGCGGCTACGATGAACTACGTTGGAACTTTCGACGCGGACAACCAGCCCCTTCGCACGCACGGCCTTCAGCGCATTGTCGCTGCTCATTGTGGTTTCGTTCGCGTGGCAGGCCAGCGATCCGACCTCTACCAAGGGGATGCTTCGGATGGACCCGCGAGAGGCGGCGTTGCAGTTCAGACTGCCTGCGCCGCATACTCAAAGCACGCAGCGGGTGCGGGTAGTCAAGAAAGACAAGTACATCGGAATCAACTTGCGCCTCGTCACGGTTCGTGCGAAGGCATTAGCGGCTTGGGAACTACCAGCATCGTGCGCTTGCGCAAGGCCCGACGTGCTGGGCGAGTTGTGGATTGATCTGCCACCTCCGCGAGGATGATGAGCCGGGTTGCTCCCGGAGTCTGACCCTTCATTTGGTCGTCATGTGCCGACTCATTGAGCCATTGGCTTGGTTGAGGCTACTTGTGACACCACATCCTTTGTTCAATTCATTTTATCCCGCGCGCCTGTGATCGCTGCCGAACGTCATTGATTGTTCCAGCGCTCTCTCACCTCAGCACGCCATTCCAGACTTTCCCAAAGACCACGAGCATTCTTATGGCTATCGCAGAACAAGGCATTCCGCTGATCGGTCCACTGCTGAACAAGTTGATTGGCAGCCGCAATGATCGATTCGTCAAGAAGTACACCCAGCGCACCAACGCCATCACGGCCTTGGAAACGCAGGCCCGCCAGTTGACGGACCAGGAGATTCGCAGCAAGGTCCACGACTTCCGAGCCCGCGTCGACAAGGGCGAGGACAAGGACGTGGTGATGATCGAGGCCTTCGCGATGGCACGTGAGGGGATGGACCGGGCGGTGGGCATACGCGGGGTCTTCAATCCCAAGTTCAACTTTGATCCTTCGGGCCTTTCGAGCGAGATGCAGGCGGTGTATGCGACGCTCAAGGCGGAGATGGATGCGCGGGAACCGGCGGCACCCGTCGGGGAGTGGCTAGGCAGCGCCGCGCCGATTCCCGGTTGGATGCAGGTGGACATTCCGCCAGCGTTCTATGAGGCGGTGCGGGCGTTGTATCCGGAGAGCAGGCCACCCTTCCGGGCACGGCCGTTTGATGTCCAGTTGATCGGCGGCATGGTCCTTTGCCAGGGCAAGATCAGCGAGATGAAGACGGGCGAGGGAAAGACGATCGTGGCCCCGCTGGCCTGCTATATGGCGACCATCGAGCGGATGAAGGTACATGTCGTCACGGTCAACGACTATCTGGTACAGCGCGACCGGGATTGGACCTTCCCGTACTTTCACGCGCTTGGGATGACGGTCGGGGCGATCCACCCCCAGCACATGCAGGACGAGGACGAGAAGCGGAGCATGTACAAGTGCGACGTGGTCTATGGAACAACCAGCGAGTTCGGGTTTGATTACCTGCGTGACAATATGAAGCGCAAACTCGAGGAGCAGGTGCAGAAGGTCCGGCACTTCGCGATCGTGGACGAGGTGGACAGCATCCTGATCGACGAGGCGCGGACACCCTTGATCATCAGCGGGCAGGCCCACGACGACCAGCCCCGCTACGAACTGGCGGACAAACTTGCCCGCCATCTTGTCGGCAAGCAGCAGCCATGGAGCGTCACCGACAAGAAAGTGCATGACGCGGAAGTCAAGATCAAGCAGATCGAGGGGGAGATGCGGACTGCTCGCGAGAAGGCCAACGTGCCGGCGATGCAGCAGCAGGTTCAGGAACTTCGGCTGCAACTGCCCAAACTCAAGGCCGAGCGTGATGCGTTCCCGCAGTTCTACGAACTCAAGCCCGAGCGCAAGACAGCACACCTGACGCATGAAGGGATTTCCGAGGCGCAGCGGGCGGCCCAACTGGGCTCCTTCTACATTGAAGAGAACATGGACCTGCCGCATCTGCTGGAGCAGAGCCTGCGCGCGCACACGGTCTATGAACTGGACAAGGACTATATCGTCCGCGACGTGCCCGATCAGTTCAGCGGGCGTCAGGTGCCCAGCGTCATCATCGTCGATCAGAACACTGGGCGCGCCATGGTGGGTCGCCAGTGGAGCGACGGGCTGCACCAGGCTGTGGAGTGCAAGGAGAAGGTGCCGATCAAGGCCGAGACACAGACGGTCGCGACCATCACGATCCAGAACTTTTTCAAGATGTACAAGCGCCTCGCGGGCATGACGGGCACGGCGGACACCGAGGCACAGGAATTCCACGACATCTACAAGTTGGATGTCGTGGCGATTCCGACCAACAAACTAGTGCGGCGTAAAGACCATGACGACATCGTGTTCATGTCGGCTAAGGACAAGTGGAGCGCGATCACCGACGAGATCAAGTACTTCAACGATCTGGGACGCCCGGTGCTGGTGGGCACGACGAGCGTCGAGAAGAGCGAGAGCTTGTCCAAACTGCTGACGCAGAAGCATGGCGTGACGCACGAGGTGCTCAACGCCAAGCAGCACGACCGCGAGGCGACGATCGTCGAGAACGCCGGACAACTGGGCGCTGTGATGATCGCGACCAACATGGCCGGGCGCGGGACGGATATCAAACTGGGACGAATCAGCAAGGAAGTGCTGCTGGATCACTGGCTGCGACGCAATCTTGCTCCGCGCACGGTGACAGCGGAGAGCACGGATGAGCAACTTCGCGAGGGCGTGTATCGCAAGATCGGTCCACGAGAGTTGGGCATCGATAAGAAGGATGCGGAGACCAAGGACTTTGCGCAACTCGAACTGGACCTGCTGCGTCACTGGGCGAGCAAGTACACCTGGCTCACGCCCAAGCAGGCGTCGAGCGCGTCACGCGACGAACTCATGAGCGAACTTGATGGCAACGGACGCTTCCTGCTCCACAGGATTCGCTGGTTCAGCAGCATCGAGGACATGGGCGGCCTGCACGTGCTGGGTACGGAGCGGCACGAGAGTCGTCGCATCGACAACCAGTTGCGCGGACGCTCAGGACGTCAGGGCGACAAGGGATCGTCACGGTTCTATGTGTCGCTCGAAGATGAACTCATGCAGCGGTTCGGCGGCGAGACGCAGATGAAGGTGCTATCGCGCCTGGGTATGAAGGAAGGCGATGCGATCAGCCATCCGTGGCTGACCAGCCGTCTGCAGGCGGCGCAGCGTAAGGTCGAGGAATACTTCTTCCAGGTTCGCAAGAACGTGCTTGAGTATGACGAAGTTATGGAGCACCAGCGCCAGTCCTTCTATGGCGTGCGCCAGCGTGCGCTCGAAGGACGCGACGTGAAGGGCCTGATGTTCGACTTCATCCGCGAAACGGTCAACGATGCCGTACAGAAGTATCTCGACGATGGGTATCCGACGGAATGTGCAGCGGAGTATGCCAAGGGCGTGCTGGATTGCTCGATCTCCGCCGATCGCCTGAAGGGGCGAAGTGCGGAGGAACTCGAGCGGCTGATCCGCGATGAGGCGGCGTACGAGTCTCGCCAGAGCGTGAACCTGACGCTGGGCGAGTACATGCCCATAGCGGGCAGCGAGGTGAGCGTCGACTTTGACCCAACGGGTCTGGTGCGTTGGGCCAAGACAAAGTTTGGCGTCGATCTGGACGCGTCTCGCCTCAAGCATGCCACCGACGACGAACGAAGGTATGTCCAGGAGGAACTGGTGGCCGCGGCGGAGGCGCGCGTGCGACAGTCGGACCTGTCGGGTCTGACAGAGTTCACGCAGAAAAACTATGGCGAGCAGGAACTGGCATCCTGGGTCAAGGACAAACTTGGCTTTGATATTCCCGTCGCGGAGTTTGTGCGAGTGGCCAAGGAGGAGCGGACCAAGGACGCGGCCCATCCGGTCACGCGGATGCTGATGCAGCGCGTGGAGCAGTGGTACCACCGGCGCGAGTGCGAGTATCCCGTCGAGTATGGCGTGGGCATGTTCCAGTCGCTGGCACGCACGCCGCAGGTTGGTCCGCAGGAAGCAGCCAAGAGTTTCCTGAACTGGGCGAACGGGCGGTTCAACATGAATTGGACGCCCGACCTCTTCAAGACGAGCACCATCCAGACGGCGACGCAGCAACTGCTGGAGGCCAGTAAGAAGGCGATCGAGGAAAAGAAGATGGAGAAGGAGATCGCGGAAGCGGTTGCGACCAAGACCGACGAGGAACTGGAGGCTCTCTTCAAGAAGTACTACGGCGCGGATGTTGTGCTGCCCGAAGCGCTCAAGCACCTCAAGGGCGAGGATCGTTCGAACACAATCCGTGGGCGGATCGAGACATCGCGGCGCTGGGAACTGCTGCACTTTGAGCGCACCATCCTGCTCGACGTGCTGGACAACCAGTGGCGCGACCACCTGTACGCGATGGACCAGCTTCGCGACACCATCAACTTCCGCGCCTTCAGCCAGAACGATCCTCGCATCGAGTACAAGCGGGAAGGCTCGCACATGTTTGTCTCGATGCTCGAGGTCGTGCGGCTTCGGGTCACGGAATTGGTCTTCCGCGCTCGCATCGCCCCGCCCCCGCCAGCCGGTGATGGCGGGGGCGGGGGGGGCGTGCCAGGCATCAGCATTGGCACCAACGGCATGCCCATCCGCCCGATTACGCCCCGTCCGATGACACCGGTACCCATTGCGCGACCGACTGGCCAATTGCCCCGAAGTGGCGGGGCAGGGGGT
>CAYRPC010000066.1:0-16457 GCA_964425995.1 uncultured Phycisphaeraceae bacterium | reverse complement strand
GTGGGGCGGAGCTTGCGGTTCGAGACGAGGTCTGGCAACCGCAGGGGTCGGGTAGCAGCGCGCTCGATCCGATGATATTGGACGGTGCGGACACGGTTGTCCATCTCGCGGGCGAACCCGTTAGCGGCGGACGCTGGAGCAAGCGCAAGTTGATTGCCATTCGGGACAGTCGCGTGGAGAGCACGCGATTGATTGCTCGCGCGATGCAGCAGGTGAAAGTGCCGCCACATCTGTTGATTTGCGCCTCGGGTATTCACGCCTATGGGGATCGAGGCGACGACGAACTCACAGAACGATCGGACATTGGCAGCGGATATCTGGCAGAGGTGGTTCGGGATTGGGAGGCGGCGGCGGAACCGGCTCGGGAGGCTGGCGTGCGGGTGGTTCACCTGCGCTGGGGTTTGGTACTTTCTGCGCAGGGCGGGGCACTGCGGGAGATGCTCCCTTTGTTCCGTGTGGGGCTTGGCGCGATTCCCTCGCCTGGGACGCAGTGGTGGCCTTGGGTCAGCCTCGACGACGCGGTGGCTCAGGTATTGTGTGTGATGCAAACGCCGTGGATCGTGGGGCCGGTCAACGGAGTAGCGCCATTGCCCGCACGGGCGGGCGACTTCTGCCGAGAACTGGCGAGAGCGGTGGATCGTCCGCTGCTCGCGCGGATGCCGCGATGGATTCTGGGCAGCGTCTTTGGCGGGCAGGAAGAGGCGATATGCACGAGTACACGAGCAATGCCGGATGTGGTGCGGCATGCGCAGTATCGATGGCAGCATGAAACGCTACGCGAGGCGTTGGCGTGGGAACTGTTGTGAAGGGCAGTGGCTGAGTGTCAGCACGAGAAGCACCGAGACTTCCTTTAGCCGTAGTTGAAGGTAAGGATTGACGAAACTGCGCCGGGCGACTTTCAGGTTCCGCAGAGTGTGCAGGGGCCTTCGCTGAACTGCACCAAGAAACTGTCGATGTCGCAGGGGTCAAAGATTGAGCCGTCGTTGTTGAAGTCGATGTTGTCGCAGATGTTGGTATCAGGAATACAGGGACCTTCGCTGAAGACGCTCAAGAAGGCATCGATGTCCTGGGGATCAAACGATGAACCGTCATTGTTCATATCAATGTCGTTGCAGACGAGCGGGGGGATGAAGGTCACTTTCGCGATAAAACGCCCGCCTCCGCCGAAGAACTGCGAGGAAAGGCCGGTGCCAGTGTCGAATATCTGCAATCCGCCAGTGACGACAACGCCATCTGTGAAGAGGAACTTCAAGGCGGCTCCGCTCGCATCGGGCAGAGGCCACACGCCGCGTCCGCCTGTGGTCACGGGGTAGTAATTGAGTTGCACCCCCGCGGTGCTGAAACGATAGACGCCGGCGGGCGAACTGAACGCATTGACCCAGAGTTCCTGGGTATTGCCGGGACCGGTGTTGGAGACCGTCACCTGCTGGGGAAAATCCATCAAGTTGCTATTGCCGTCGAAGAGGACCTGGACATTGGAGCCATCGACATCGCACACAACCAGATCCTCACCCTGGATGTCGGTGATGAGGAGTCGGCCGTTGAAGTCGGCGACATCGAAGGGGTCGACGGGCAGATTTGTCAAAGGGTTGGTGACAACGATGTGACCGACGCGTGTGCCATCAGTTTCGTAGACGAGGATCGCACTGCCCGGTGCGCCATTGGCCGTGCCAGCGTTCGAGACATACACGCGGTTGCCGACCTTGGCCAACCCGCGCATGTTGTCCACCTGGCCCCGGATGGCAGCGATGAACGTCGGAGCAGTTTCATTCGCGGTGAAACGAAAGATCGCGTCACTGATCTGGTCAGAGAGCCAGATCTCGTCGTTGACCTGAATCGCTTCGATTGGCGTGCTTAGGTCGTACGTCTGTGGATCGTTTATGTCGCCAATAAAGGAAAAGTTCACGGGCGCGCCCGTGACTGGATCCAGCAGGATGACCGCGTCCAGTGTCGAGTCTACGTATGTCAGCAACGTGTTCTGGGCGAGTGCGACGCTGGCAAGCGATGTCCCGAGGGCGATGGTCATGCTGCTGGCCAAGCGTGCGATGTTGGTCTTCATATCTGACTCCGTTGCGATACGGTGTAAAGACTTTGGTTGTGAAACGGATCAATTTCGATGTGGCAGAAAATCCAATTGTGCCCAGGCACCAACGTTGAATACTTGCACAGCGTGAGCATCGGCGTGAGCAGATTCGCTGATTTGATTTGAAATTCAACGCGAGCACCTGCCGTCCGCGGTTATGGTTCGTAACTGTCGCTCTTGCATGGGTCCGAAAAGTGGAGAGCAAAATATAAGGCACTCACCCGTTGATTCGCTTTGCCACAGCCACACCCGCTTGCAATGCACCTTCCATGTACCCAACAAACTTGTAGCAACAGGCTTCGGTGGCGATATGCAACCGTCCGTTGGCGTGGGCCTTGTTGAGCAAGGGACCAGCGGTCGTTACCTGACCGGGGGCTGGGAAGCTATAGCCAGCACCGACAAAGGGCATGCCGGGCCAGTCCATGAACCGAGGCGTGTCAACGAGGTTTGCGGCGTAACCCGCGAACACCTTTTCGATTTGTTCGGCGTAGACCTTCTTGCGATCGTCACTTCCACGAGCGCGAGTGCGTTCCGCAGCGGGGCCGCCAGAAAATGCGGAGAGGCAAGCCGCATGCTGGGGTGGGTTTGGGTTGGCCGATTCGCCTTCGCCTCCCGCTCCCCCATCGCCCCCGTCGCCAGCAGTCGCGTCCTGAGCATCGGTACCGTCCCATGTCCAGGTGAAATCGGATGCTTCGGCGAGGCAAGCTGGGTCGAGGTTGTTGTCCTGCCAGAAGCGACGCTTGACGTGGCTGAGGAACTTGGTGTTGGTGCCCATCTGGACGTTCCTGCCGACCTCCAGCCCAGCGGGCAGACCTGGCTTGATCTCGATGCGTTGCCAGACGCTGGGCGCGACAGCGAGGACGACCTCATCACACTCGATGGTGCGGCTATCGGCGCAGGTGACGATGCACTTGTCGGACGCGCCCTTGGGTTGTGTGTCGATGCTGCGGACGGAGAGTTTGGTCACGATGCGGTCGCCAAGTTCCTTGGCTAGCAGCAGGGCGAGTTGTTGGTTGCCACCTTTGCAGCGATAGACCTCGCTGTCGGTCCAGTACTTCTCGAGGCCACCACCCCTAACTGACGTGATCATCCCGAGGTAGCTCGCCTTGTCGTTGGCAACGCCATTGTCGCCTGCCAGTTGGGCCGCGATTGCCTGTTTGGCAAGGTCGCTGGTTTGGGCCGCGTTGATCCAGTCCGCGATGTTTCGCTTGTCGAGAGCGGCGGCGTTTGGGCTGTTCCATGGCGCATCGGGGTCGATGGTCAAGGCGTCGGCATCCATGGTTGAGAGCGTCGCATCCAAATCCTCGTAGATTTTCAGAGAATCATCGCCCTTGATGACCTTGCCGCCCAGCACGATTGGAAAGTCCATCTCGCTCTCGTGGACGTCAAGGAACTCGAGATTGAACTTCGCGGCATAGGCGACCCAGAGCGGATGATTGCTGCCGATCAATTCGCCGCCACCTTCGACGTTGCGACCGGGCACAAACTCGTTGCCGTTTGCCTTGTTGAAACTCAGCACACGTCCGCCCACGCGGTTGGTGGCTTCGATGAGCGTCACATCGTGCCCGGCCATCTTGAGTTCATACGCACAGGAAAGACCGGCGAAGCCCCCGCCGATGACAACCACGCGCTTGGCGGCGAACATCGGTCGTGACTTGCCCCACGCGCTGGGGAGATTGCTCAGGAGGAGCCCAGCGCCGACGGCGAGCGACTGCTGGAGGAACACACGGCGTTGTGCGGCAGAGACGGGATTGTGACGCTGGGCCAGACGAGCGAACAGTGAGATCGACATGATGCCTCCTACGGGAGAGTACTCGGGATGATTCGGTAAAGGAGCGCGTCGATTTCGAACGCCGCGAACAAGGCTGTGCAATGCATTTTATCAAGTGCAGTTTATTCGTACTTCCCCTGGAGGTTGTAAGCAAAGTCCATCAGGCTCTGGACATCTTTGATGGACTTCTTCTCCAGGTCGCTCAGCCGCTTGATCAGCGGCTCGGGTTTGTTCGCCGCGAACGCACCAAGCAGGCGGAACTTGTGGTCCAGAACGCTCTTGAGGTCGACCTTGTCTGGGCCAAGATGATTGCGCGCGTGCCCACCCGGGTACATCACCATGCCACTGTCGAAGGACTCATCCTGCTCATCGGTAATGACCATGCTGGTGGGGATTCCATCCGGATACTTGGCGTCGTATTCGGCCCCGCCATGCTCGAAACTCATTTTCAGCATGAGGGCCCGAGTGACAGGGTGGTAGAGCGCGTCGTGCGTGAAGTCGTTGGGGCTGAGCATCAGTTCCTTCCAAGTCATCTTCCCCTTGTGCCCGGCGGCCCGAAGTTCCAAGGCCGAACGGAGCATGGTGCAGACGAGGTAGAGCATGCTGTGATCGGCGGATTGGCGAGTCTTGGGATCACGCTTGGCGGGGTCACCGATGATGCCAAACGCAGGCTCATAGGCGCGGACGCGCATGGCCTTGATGCAGTCGCCGGTTCGGTCGTCGAGCAAGTGCGGCTGGGCGTTGATGAGATTGATCAGCCCTTGCAGCGCACCCGCACTCTGATGCTCGTAGAGGCCCAGTTTGAAGTGCATACCCATGACCGCGAAGTCATCGCCCGTGCGAGCCAGGTACAGATCAAAGGGAGAGGCAAAGTCCTTGCCCTTGACTGCATCGGGAATGCCCGTGCCCGCGCTCTCGGTCTTCGCAAAGAGTTGCCCTGGTCCCTGGAAGAGCCGGAAAATCGCCTCGGGATTGCGGAAGATATCGCGGGGTCCAAGGAAGCCCATCATGCTGCGGCGGATGGCCATGATCGCGGCCTCGGTGCTGATGGCGGCGCTGGCACCCTTGCTGTCGGAGAGTTGCTTGCCCGCGCGAATGGCGCGGAAGGGAATCGAGTGAGCGATGACCATGCCGATAGCTGACTCGATCTGCTCTGCGGTCGCGCCCATCATCGCGCCAAAGGCTGCGGCGCTGCCAATGGCACCATGCACGACATGATCGATCTTGTAACTTTTGAGGCTGAAGGCCTCTGCGAGACGACCGCGAATCTCGTCCAGCAGAATCATCCCGCGGAGCGCGAATGCGCCGTTCTTGCCACGCAACTGGGCCGCGGCGAGGGCAACGGCATAGAAGTCGTTGTGCCCGAACTCGCCCGCCGTCTGCTTTCGACTAGGGTTATACCCGAAGTTTGTCCCGTTGCTGTCCCACTCCCGCACGGCGGCGCAGTTTGCAACGATCGCTTTTTCGACTTGCACATCAACGTTGCTTCCAAAGCAGGGCACGCCCGTCCGCACGGTCGATCCGGCCCGTGCCCAAGGCACGCCTTGCATCGTGCCGCTGCCACTCACTGGCGTGCTGTAGAACATCGCTTCATCGCGCAAGAGGGTCGGCGCGTTCGTGCCCAGCGACAGGGCCGAGATGCCGCAGATGCACGCGTCTGTGAAGAACCAGTTGGTGCGTTCGAGTACGGAATTGTCCGGCTCGCCACGCTTGCCCGAAGCGTCGGACATGAAGTCGATGGCATATTGGGCGATGCCCAGGGCTTGGTTGGTATCGCGGGGGAGTGTGACGAAGTCGTTGGACATGGGTCGAGGGTAGAAGGGTTCGAAGCGAGCATCCAAAGCGTTTGCGTCATCGAAACGGGGGCATGCGAAGTCAAAAATTCTCCAGGTCATTTTCATTCGTAGCGTTCGTCGTGATAGGGCTTGGATTGGCAGCCGGAGGAGGCTTGGCGGGCTGCTCTGCGCCGAGTGATGCTGCACCACGAAGTCCCAGCCGCTCGCCAGACCTGACGTCGAATCTGCTGGTGGAGGCGGGTCAGCGATTTGTATATGCGGGTGAGTCCGACAGCGGGGCATATCAGGCATCGGTCAAGAACGTGGGCGATGTAAGCGTAACGCTTTGCCGTCGCATTGGCGAGGCACGCCAAGCCATCACGACGCTTGCACCCGGTACGAGCGCCTTGGCGAAGTTCAAGCGGGGCGAAGCGGCGCTCTTCGAGAACGATGCGAGCAGGCAGGCTCAACTCTTGGTGTATGTCTGGGGAGATACCGACGTAGGCATGCGCTATGAGGCGATAAACGCCATGGAGAAGTAGCCACTGGTGTTTTTGTTGTCGGTTTGTCGTCTTAGGTTGTTAGCGAAGCGAGTCGTCCCCACACGCTCACACAAACAGCGGCAAGAATCAGCATCATCGCAACCCCATCGGTCCAGCGAAGCTTCTCTTTCAGTATAAAGATCGTGATGCCCGTGAAGACCACGAGCGTGACGGCTTCCTGAATGATCTTCAACTGCGGCGCGGCGAAAGGACCGCCGTAGTTGGTGTGGCCCAGACGATTGGCCGGAACCTGGAGCATGTACTCGGGCAATGCCAGCAGCCACGATATCGCGATGGGCAGCGCCAGCGCGGCCAAAGAGAAGCCCAGCTTGTGGTCCTTGAACCACTTGAGGTGCCCATACCAGGCAAGGTTCATGAATACGTTGGAGAAGATGAGCAGACCCACACACGCGATGGCTCGGTTCGACATAGCCGGAAACGCTAGGCAATCTTTGATTCAATGGGTGCGATTTGCATCTGACAGTTTGCTGGAATCAGGCAATCTCTCGAAGCGTTGGCGTGCCTCGTCCACAAGTCTGGTCGAGGGCCAGTTGCCCGAGCTGCGAATCAGCACATCGGCGTGGCACGATGCGTCGTTGAGCAGCCATAGTACTTCGCTCGCTTCTGCTGGCGACAGTCCTCCCCGAGCGGCTGCGATGTCCATTTTGCACTGAGCAATTTCAGTTTGGCGAATGATTTCCAACCAGGAGACGATCTCGGTCATGCCGATTCGTGATGCCTCATGCTGGCGCTGGCGGATGATATCGAGCGCTCGCGCCGGGTTTCCGCGTAATCGGATCGCCCAAGCCTCCAGCAGTTCGTGGTACACGCCCCAGCCGTCCGCCTTTGCGATCAACTCGGGCATTCCTTCAACCGCATAGCGGGCTTCGGCTTCTGCCTCTTCGAGTTTGACTTCTTTCGCCAGAAGGACGCGAGCCAGTCGTCCCGCAGCCTTGGTGGTGTAGTTCGTGTGCTGTCCCAGCATTGCGCGTGCACCACGGACTTGTTCTCGGGCTGCAAACTCCGCCGTATCCAGATCATTCAATTGCATGGCAACGAACCACATATGGCTGAGCCATTCATACGCCAGTGGGTCCTGGCCTCCACGAATTCGCATTGCAACGGTTGTGCCTTCACCGATAGTTTGCAAGGCTCCGAAGAGGTCTCCCATCGCGCGTTTGTAGTTAGACTCTTCGGCAATCAGTGCGGAGAGCAGTTGTTGCTTGCCCGGTGTCGCTGATTGGGCGCGTGCAAGCAACTCGGGCAGGCGAGTGATTGCTGTCGCAGGATCCTGATATCCAACGCTGGCACGCAGTTCCGCGATGTCGAGGTAAGTCTCTTCAAGTACTGGAATGATGCGACGTTGGGAGAGTGTTTCACGTCGGTTTGCAATAATCTTTAGGGCCTCGGGGCGTTGCTCTTGTGTTTCGTAGGTCGCCACCAGAGTGCTCCAGATCGAGAGCGCGAGTGCATCTTCCGCCGCATCGTTCCTTTGATTCAGAATGCTCAGACACCGCATCATCTCGGGCAGCCTCGTGATCGTGCTGTTCAGAGACTCATTCGAGTACAGCATCGAGGTGATCGATATCGTTCGACGATCATCGGTGCCATAGGCATCCACAATCGACTGGTATGCCCGGATCGCCATGGCATACGCACGAGGGTCCGCCAGTTTCCATGACGTTTCGGCGAGCAAGAGTGCCACGTCCGCCTGCAAGGCGAGATCATTGGGAAACGCCGCCTCGATCTGCTGGCTTGCTCCCTCCAGTAAGTCGCCAGCAGTTGGGGCGACGCCAGGTCGAGCCGGTGATGGCCACGCCGATGCATCGCCACCCTGCATGTTCTCCTGGGCTGTCAACGCAGGAAATGGATTGGCGGAGCTGACCATGCGTGTAAGGAAGTCGGAGACTTGCCGGGCGCGAGTGGCTTCCTGCAGGGCCTTGCGTTCGCTCTCTCGAGCCTTGGCGATGCCCAGGGCAAGTCCCCCTGCGCCAATCATCAACGCCAGGCCCACCAGACCCGCGACAGCGACGACCAGCGTGTTGCGTCTGGCGAACAGTCTTGCTTGTCGAGCCAATGAGGTCCGTCTTGCGACAATCGGCTCGTACGCAAGCATGCGACGGATATCCGCAGCGAACTGCTCGGCGGACTGGTACCGCTCGCTCGCGTCTCCTGCCATCGCCTTGGCGACAACTGTCTCGACATCACCTCTGCAGTCGTTCCGAAGGCTTCCCAGCATTCTGGGCGGTTTCCCGCACACGATCGCGCGTGCCGTTGCGGGCGTGAGATTCTTGGCATCGAAAGGCCCCGCACCGTTCAGCACTTCGTAGAACGTGATGCCCAGTGCATACACGTCCGCTCGCGTGTCCAGTGCGTGCATGCCCTGCTCGAATGCCTCCGGAGGCAAGTACGCGGGTGTTCCCACCACATCGCCTACTTGCGTTGTGGATCGCGAGTTGCTCGCGTCCGCCAGTCGAGAGACGCCAAAGTCGATCACTTTGGGCACGCCCAAACCATCCACAAGAATATTTGCAGGCTTGAGGTCGCGGTGCAGCACGCCCTTGGTGTGCCCGTGGTGTACGGCATCGCAGATCGTGGCGAACATCGCCAGCATTGCGCGAAGATCAGGTTTGCTCTCCCGCACAAACTGGTCCAGCGTCCGCGCCGCGGTCACCAGTTCCATGGCAAAGTATGGGACGGAAATCGGCTGACCGGGTGATTGCTGCACACCGACTTCGTAGACCCGCGCGACGTTGGCGTGGTCGAGACGGGCCAGAGCCGCAGCCTCTCCCTCAAAGCGTCGGCGAGCAGCATTCGAAGAAAAGCCCATGCTGAGCAGTTTGATCGCGACGCGGCGCTCGAGAGCCGTGTCGATAGCTTCAAAAACTGTACCCATGCCGCCTGCGCCCAGTGTCGCTGCAATGCGATAGCGACCGATCATCATGCCTTCGGTCAGTGATGGTCCTGCCAAAGCATCCGCCAGCGTTTCGGCGGGCACGCCCGCTTCGCTCAACGAATCTCCAGCCGTGTCATACGAGCGGAGCAGCGCAACAACTTCGCTCCGCAGCGAAGCATCGCCCTCGCAGGCATGCTCGACAAATGCCCCACGCGCGACCCCCGGCAGTTCGAGCGCCTCGCCCACGATCGCCTTGGTGAGACGCCATACTCCACTGGGCGAGGGAGAGATGCTCGGGATATCGCTGTTCATACTCATGCTCGCGTGATTCATTCCCGCTGGGTTGCCTGCATATGCCGCAGCAACCAAGCCCGAGCCACCATCCAGTCCCGGTTGATCGTTCTCGAACTCTTGCCCATGGCCAACGCTGTCTCTTCGAGTGTCAGCCCTGCGAAGTATCGGAGGTGCACGATTTGTGCGAGTTCACTATCCTGAGCCTCCAACGCCCGCATCGCTTCCTCCAGCGCCAGCCAATCCATGTCATCGCCTTGGTCGGGTGCAGCATACTGCGTCCCGCCCGTTGCGCCATCGGCTGGCCTGTCCCATTGCTCAAGCGAGAACTTGCGAAGATCTCCGCCACGTTTTGATCCCCGCTTGGCTCGGGCCCGATCAACCAGGATTCGACGCATCGCCAGCGCCGCAGCCGCGAAGAAGTGCCGCCGATCGTTCCAAGTCTGATCGCTGCGAACAAGTTTCAAGTAGGCTTCATGCACCAGCGCCGTTGGCTGGAGGGTCTGGCCGCTGGGTTCTTTGGCAAGCTTTGCGCGGGCAAGTTCTCGAAGGTGTTCGTAGACAAGCGGCAGCAACTGCTCAGAAGCGGTTGATTCACCCCGCCCAGCCGCATCGAGGAGGTTTTGGAAGGCCTCGTGACTGGCACCAACCGTGGAGGGTGGTGTGGCTGGCGACGAGTTGTCATCTTGCTCCCGCTCCAAGCCTGCTCCTCCGCCGATACGACCATGCCAAGCACTCGGCGAAGATTATATGAACCGGCTGCGACTGCGCAAGACCTCAAAAATAGTAACGTCCCCCCGCCGAACTTCGAGAGCTGCATCGACACGAATCAATTGAATTTTCGGGCCTACTCCAAGGCGGCTGCGCCCGAGATAATCTCGGTCAGTTCAGTGGTAATCTGAGCCTGACGAGCACGGTTGAATTTACGGGTGTAGAGCTTGCCCATCTTACCAGCCGCGTCGGTCGCGCTCTTCATGGCCACCATGCGGGCAACGTTTTCGCTAACCACGGCATCGTTGAAGGCTTGGAACATCAGGGCCTTGATGGCCGCAGGGAGCAGCGAATCGAGCAGTTCGGGGGCGCTGGGTTCAAACTTGTAGACTTGCTTGGTTCCGCCAGCAGTTCCAGCAGTAGTTCCAGTACCAATTCCAGCAGCAGGGGCACCAGCCTTGGCGACCGAATCAGTCTGGAAGGGTAGCAACTGCACGATGAAGGGCGTCTGCTTGCTGGGCGAGAGGAACTTCATGTACACGATTCGGACCGTGCTGACTTCGCCCGCGATGAAGCGCCGGGCATAGTCCTCAGCCAAGGCCTGCACGTCCTCATACTTGGGCTTGTCGCCAAACTGCGTATGCTGCACAGCAAGGGGCACGCCAGCGAACTTGAAGAAGCCAGTCCCCTTCTTGCCGACCAACTCAACGACTCCGGCTTTTGCGGCTGGATTGGTCTTCAGGAAGTTCATCGACGTGCGCAGAACGCCCGCGTTGTATGGTCCACAGAGGCCGCGATCACTGGTGATGACGAGCGTCAGTTCCTTCGCGTCGGCGGCTGCTTTGCGACTACCCAGCAGGGGATGAGTCACGTCGCCCCCGCCATCGCGGAGGGCAGTAGCCAACTGCGAGACCAACTCGAACAATGCATCCGTGTAGGGGCGACCAGCGACCGCACGTTGCTGGCTGGCGGCAAACTTCGCTGTGGCGATCATTTGCATCGTCTTGGTGATGCGTTTGATATTGCCGACAGCCTTGATGCGCTTCTTGATCTCGCGTGTCTTTCCCATAGGGGTTTAAGGATAGCCGGTCGCATCGGCATTCGTCACACGTGTGCTGATTTTGTTTGGGTAATGATGTCGCCCACTTCACAGGAAATCTTGAACTTCCTGTCGAATTGCTCGGGCCAACCTCGACACCTTCAGGAAGCACTGCCAACGGGCGTCTGTTGGCTCGATTCTTCCATCGTCCCCTATCTTTGAGGAGCAGCCCATGAAGTTTGCACTGATCATCCACGAAACCAAGGAGGAGTTCGCGAAGCGCACCAGTCCCGATGCTGGCAAGTACTGGGCCGGGTGGGTCGCATATGGGAAAGCCCTGACCGATGCTGGTGTCATGGCTGGCGGGGCGGGCCTGCAAGGCCCCGAAACCGCGACCACCATGCGCCTCTCTCCAAAGCAGGAAGTTCACGATGGCCCCTATGCCGAGAGCAAGGAAATTCTGGGTGGCTTCTACCTGATTGATGTCCCGACTCTCGACGTCGCGATGCAGTGGGCATCGCGGATTCCAAGTCCGGGCGGGAGTGTCGAGCTTCGCCCCCTGCTTGTCATGTAGAGGGTCTGTCTCTTGCGACAGTACAACATCCCTCCCAACCGCAACGCGCCGTGACTATTTCTCCATCCAATCCGGCCCTGGAAGCCGAGCGCATCGCAAGGCACGCGTATGGACGCGTGCTTGCGGTGATTGCCTGCGCCACCCGTGACCTGCATCAGGCCGAGGATGCGCTCGCCGGTGCTCTGGTTGAAGCCCTGCAGAAATGGCCGCGAGATGGAGTGCCAGAGAATCCTGAGGGATGGCTGGTGGTGGCCGCGAAACGAAACGCAGTGGATCAGGCTCGCACCGATGCGGCCTCATCACAAGCCCGTACTTCCGCTCAGGTCATTCACCATTTTCAAAGACTCCAGCGAGCCCAGGCAGTATCCGATGCCGATGATTCAAGAGCCGCTCACATGCCCGAGGATCGCCTTCGCGTAATGTTTGTTTGCGCTCACCCAGCGATCGAGACCAGCGTGCATGCTCCGCTGATACTCCAGGCTCTTCTGGGGCTATCGGCCCAACGCATCGCGAGTGCGTTCTTGCTCTCCCCGACCACCATGGGACAGCGATTGGTCCGGGCCAAGGCCAAGCTTCGCGACGCGTGCGTTTCGTTTGACCTGCCGCCACGCCAGGAATTGGATCAACGTGTGCCGGAGGTCCTCAATGCTCTGTACGCCGCCTACAACGCGGCGCACGACGAGCCGCGCGATGGCGACCTACCAACGCGGGCGCTCGCGTCGGAAGCCATCGAATTGGCCGAAGTCGTCACACGATTACTACCTCAGCAACCAGAGGCGTGGGGCATGCGAGCACTGCTGTTGCTATCGCATGCTCGGCGTGATGCCAGGCGCGATGGCGCGGGGCGATACGTTCCGCTGGATCAGCAGGATTGTGACTTGTGGGACAAGTCGATGATTCGAGAGGGCGATCGTTTCCTGCGCGAAGCAGCGAAGTTTTCCACACCCGGACGGTTCCAACTCGAAGCCGCGATCCAATCCGTGCATGTTGATCGGGCACAGACCGGCATCACCAACTGGCAGGCGATCCTTAGTCTTTACGATGTGCTGGTTCGCGTGCGGCCCACTGTGGGTGCATCCGTTGGGCGAGCTGCGGCTGTCTGCTACGTTGAAGGTCCGGAGGCGGCAATCCAGCAGTTGGAGTTGATAGATCAACGACTCGTTCCCGAGCACCAGCCATACTGGGCCGTGAAGGCTGACGTCCTGGCGCGAGCTGGCAAGTCTGGCCTCGCTATCGCTGCATATGACCGGGCGATGGCTCTCACCGATGATCCGACCGTGAGAGCGTTTTTGCTGGAGCGACGTGAGAAGTGTTGAACGATTGTGGGGAGAATCGCTGCGGGCATCCGCCGTGACGCTCAATTGCCCAGCACCAGCCCATCCCACGCCAGGTAGACTTTTTCAGGCAGCCGGTCCTGAGTTTCTTGGTGTGCCAATTCATGGGCCATGTGGACGAAGTACGTTCGCTCCGCCCCAACCTGTCCCGCAATCTGCACCGCGTCGTTCAACGTGAGATGCGTCGGATGGTTCCGCTCCCGAAGGCAGTCGAGGATCAGCGTTTGTACACCAGCAAGTCGTGACCACGACTGGGCGGGCACGCCGGAGACATCGGTGCAATATGCGATCGGAAAGAGCGGCGAAGCAATCGGAGAGGGTGCAGGGGAGTAATCGGGCAAATTTGGGAATGAAGCGGTCGAGGATCCAACCCATCCCGCTGCTTTGATTTGGAACCTGGACATTTCCTCGCTGGCTTCGATTCGCCACCCCAGCACGGGAAGGCGACCATGCAAAAGCGGAATGGGCGTGCAACGAAGGCCAAACAATTCAAGCCCGATGCCTTCACGAACATCGTGGTTGCTGATGCGATGCGGAATCAACGTTGCAACAAAACTATCGTTCACGTTCTTGTCGCGCTCGAAGATGTGCTTGTAGACGCGCTCGAGCGAATCCATGGTGTATTCGTCGGCATAGATGTCGATGGGGGCCTTCATCACTGCGTTGAATCGACGTACTTCGTCGAGTCCGAAAATGTGGTCGACGTGGTTGTGCGTGAACAAGATCGCGTCGCAACGTTGGATCTTGCTGCGAAGGGCCTGCTGACGCAAGTCCGGCCCCGCGTCGATTAGTATGGTCCGTTCCTGTCCGCCAGGGTCGGTAAACCGTAATGCCGCGCTGGTGCGAAGACGCTGGTCGCGAGGATCGGTGCTCGTACACACGGCGCAGTGGCACCCGATCATCGGAATGCCCGCCGAGGTGCCCGTGCCTAGGAACTCAAGTCGCATCTATCGATCCTAAGCCCTTAGACCTAAGCCCACAAACCGGGAGATTTCGGACATCGTGGTGGCATGTGGTCAACCCAATTAGTCGTTCATTCCGGAGTTTCCCCAATCTCGATGCGAACAGTTTTTCCCCATTTCTTCCCTACTGTCTATCCATTCTGCTCGGAACGTGTATGCTACTTTCTGCCCTTGGGAGATTTATGCGCAGTTCTCGCGCGGTTTGGCTTGCTGGGGCCGGTCTGTCGTTATACTGCTTTGTAATCTGGCTGGCTGGAAGCCGGCCATCGTGCGGTGCTCGATCCCCGACGCACTGGCTCGTGATTCGCACGGGGATAGGTGCACGCACCGCCGGTGATCGGTTGGTGCGAGGAAGGACGGCCAAGCGTGCTGCTCGATCGCTTGCGGGGTATGTTTAGCGTGGACATGGGCATCGACCTGGGAACGTGCAACACGTTGGTTGCCGTGCGCGGTCAGGGCATCGTGTTGAATGAGCCATCGGTCGTCGCTGTGTGGAAGGGCACCAATCGTGTCTGCCAGGATGGGGAAGCAGTGGGATGGGTCGCCAAGCAGATGCTGGGCAAGACCCCCGGCGCGATCAGCGCTATTCGTCCCCTCAAGGACGGCGTGATCTCCGACTTTGAGATTACCGAGGCGATGCTCGGCTACTTCATCCGCAAGGTGAACGGAAAGAACCGCATCTTTGGGCCGCGAGTGGTCATCAGCGTGCCGAGCGGTATCACCGCTGTCGAGAAGCACGCGGTCTTCAACTCCGCCGCCAGAGCTGGCGCGAGAATGACGTACCTTATTGAGGAACCCCTCGCGGCGGCGATTGGCGCGGGCCTTCCATTCCTCGAGGCTCAAGGCTCGATGATCGTGGATATCGGTGGCGGCACAACCGAAGTTGCGATTCTCTCACTGGGCGATATCGCGGAGTGCCAGTCGGTGCGCGTCGCGGGCGATGACATGGACGAAGCGATCATCAACCACATGAAGCGCACGTACAACATGATGATCGGAGAACAGACCGCAGAGCGAATCAAGATTGAAATTGGTTCGGCAGCACCCTTGCCCGAAGAGATGACGATGGAAGTGCGTGGACGTGACATGATCAGCGGTCTGCCCCGCAAGACCGAAGTCACGAGCGAAGAAATCCGCGCTGCCCTGATGGAGCCGGTCACTGCAATCACCGAAGCCGTGACGCGAACGCTCGAAAAGGCAGCCCCCGAACTCGCGGCGGACCTGGTCGAGAATGGCATCATGATGGCTGGCGGTGGAAGCCTACTGCGTAACCTGCCCCAGGTTGTGGAGAAAGCCACGGGTCTACCCACAAAACTCGCCGACGATCCGCTGACGTGCGTCGCTCGCGGCACGGCCCTGTATCTCGAGAACTTCGAGCAACTCAAGGCGAACCTTGAGAATGATGCGGGATAACTCGAGCAAACAGCAGGCAAGAGCAGCGCAGTCAGTGGACGTATAGATGCAAGGGCAGAGAGATCAAGGGCAGAGAGATAAAGTGAAGTAGTCACGAAGTGTAGAACTTCCTGCCCGGGATTCGCCATCACGCTGATTTGATCGTCTTCGTCTTGTGATCTCCTCTGCTCTCCGGCTCTTTTTCCCATGCAGCGCCTCTCCTTTCCCAAGCAGCGCTCGCTCCAGCCGACGGCCATCGGTCTGGCATGCGTGCTTGCGCTGGTCATGCCTGCGAAGTGGCAGGGATGGGTGACACCCGTCGCTGGTGTTGCAGAAGTACTCGTGTCGCCCCTAGCCGGGCCAGTGTCACGATTGCACCGATGGCTCTCGCCCGTGCCCACGCCGCCCAGTGATTCTCGGCTGAGCGCGTTGGAGAATGACAATCTCGACCTGCGCACCAGTTTGCTCCAGCAACTTGATGAGAACCAACGATTGCGAACGCTCCTCGAACAGTCCAGGATTCGCCTCGCCGACGCGACGACCAGCATGAACCAACTGGCGGTTGGTGTCACTGGTGTCTCCGCCGACACGAATAGTCCAGCCATCCTCATCCGCGCTGGCAGCCAGCAAGGCATCGATATCGGCACCATCGCCACCGTGCAATTTGCGCACCTTCTGGGCCGTGTCATTGGCGTGCGGCCACGCTCTGCAACAATCCTACCTATTACCGCACCAGCCAGCGGAACATTGGATGCGGTCGTGCTCGCGCAGAGTGTTCCTGGCGGCCTTCGCACGCAACTCAAGCCCGTTGGTGATGGAACACTTGTAGGGGATGTCGAGGACAAACTCGATCCTGCGACACAGCAGGCATATCAGCCCGCGGCGGGTGACGAGGTGCGGCTGGCAGACCCTAGCCGCTGGCCCATGCACGCCCAGATGTTGCTGGTGGGCAAGGTCGAGCGGGTCGAGCCATCTCCCAGGCAACCTTTGCGAAAACTTGTGGTGGTGCGGCCGGTGGTGGGGGACCTGCTGAAAGTCAATGAAGTCGTGGTGCAGTTGCCGCCTCGAACTGTTGGCGGGGGGGGCG
>CAYRPC010000065.1:0-16576 GCA_964425995.1 uncultured Phycisphaeraceae bacterium | reverse complement strand
ACCATGCTGCGCAGCATGGTTGGCAAGGAGCACGCGGTCTTGACAGGTGTCGCCCTGATTGACATGCGTCGGGGCACTGGCAGCAACGATGGATGCCGAAGAATGTTTGTTGATCGGGCAAGCGTGCGCTGGGGCGAGATCAGCGACGGGCAGATCGACGAGTATGTATCGACGGGGGGGTGGAAGGGCAAGGCGGGCGGATACAACCTGATGGAAAGGCTGGATGCAGGCTGGCCGATTCAATTCGACGGGGATGAAACGACGATCATGGGATTGCCGATGAAGAAGTTACGAGCCACACTTGAGGAGATGGGGCGCGAGATGGGTGCTTCACAGGCTCAGAGGATCGGGGTCTGAACGAGGCTGGCTCTGTGCATCAACTTCGTACGCTTTGCTTAATTGATTCCAATGGCTGTGCTGCTTGCCCAACTCGTTTCGCCCATGGGTGCGCTGACCCAGCCGCCGATCGCACCGTCCTGGGTCGTGCTTCCGTTATCCTTGCTGGCTCTGCTGGTGGTGGCTGGGCATTGGATTCTGCTGGGCAGAGCCAAGATGCCGGTGGTCCGCAAGTCGATTCGGACGGCCAATGGTCTGGTGATGATGCTGGCGATTCCTGTGCTGGCCTTCGGGTTCGGGGTAGTGAGACCCAGCAACGGGCGGATCTTTGCCATCACCTGGATGGTCGCTACAGGCCTGTTGTTCATGGTGCTGGCGCTGGCGGCGGCGGACCTTATTTATACGGCGATCATTGGCCATCGGGAACGCCAGAGACTGGCAATTGAGGTCCGTGCTGCCCGTGCGTTGCTTGCTTCCAAGGCCCGTGAGCGTGCTGGCAGGGTGGGCGAAGTTGTGTCGGAAGGGGCTAGCGGACTTGCTTCCAGTGGGGAAGCCCCGAACGCTGGAACTGATGGGCACCATTGACGGATTGCGAAAGTGGTTGGCGTGGGCGAATCCTTTGTATGGGGGCGTGCTGGGGCTGCGCAATCGACGGTTTGACGCTGGCAAGGGTGTGATCACGCTGGACCGTCCAGTCATCAGCGTGGGCAATCTCTCAACCGGCGGCACGGGCAAGACGCCGATCACGATGCATGTGCTGCGACTACTGCGTGAGGCGGGGCGATGGCCTTGCGTTGCGATGCGTGGATATGGAGCGCCTCAGGGAGAGGGGCTCGCATCGGACGAGGCGCGTGAGTATCGGGGCGCGTTTCCTGACCTTCCCATCGTGGCACAGCCCAACCGCATCGATGGCCTTATCCAGTTGTTTGGCACGCAGTTTGGCGAGCGTGTCAATGTGGTGGTGCTCGACGATGGTTTCCAGCACCGGCAACTCGCGCGCCAACTCGACATCGTGCTCGTGGATGCGAGTTTGGACTTTGCACGCCAACAACTGCTGCCCGCGGGCAACCTGCGGGAAGGGCTCGAATCGCTGCATCGAGCCCATGTGCTGGTGCTGACGCATGCGGAGCGAGAGCACGCGGCCAACACGGCTGACCTGCAACGGCGCGCGCTGGCGATCAACCCAAGTCTTCTGGTCTGCACCTCGCGGCATGTCTGGCGTGAACTCGTGGACGAGAAGGAGCGCACCCTGCCCGTGTCGTGGCTTCGCGGCAAGCGTGTGGTCGTCGCGTGCGCGATTGGCAAGCCCGAGTCGTTTGTGGGACAGGTGCAGCGCAGCGTGGGCGGGGCGCTGGCGGGCACGCTGGTGTTGCGCGATCACGATCCGTATGAGGATGCGACAATCGTGCGGCTGCAGGACCTGATTCGTGAGGCAAAGGGCGAGGCTCTGGTCGTGACGCAGAAGGATTGGTCAAAGTTGCGGCGCGCACGCGATTGGGCGTGCCCGGTGCTGCGGGCCAGGCTTGGCATCGAACTGGACTCGGGCAGTGATGGCCTGACGCAGGCGGTGCTTGAGCGAGGAAGTCTGCAATTGAACGCGGAGCAGGCTGAGCAGAACCAGCCAGATCAGCAAGTTCAACCAGGCCAGCAAGCCGAGTAGGCGTGAGTCGTGCGAACGTCGTGCGTGATGGAGCGGCTCAGGATCGCCAGGGACCAGTGACGGCAAGCGTGAGCCCATCGGCCTGGATATTGAGAAACATGGTGGAGCCGTCGGGGCTGAAGCAGACCCCTGCCAATTCGCTGCTGCTGAGGACATTGTGGGCGAATGTGCTGACCGTTCCATCAGGACGAATGCGCAGGAGACGATTGCCCGGATCGACTTCGTCGGAGGCGGAATCTTCGCAGACGAAGAGATCGCCCCAGGGCGCGACCGTCACGTTGTCGGCATTCTCAACGATCTTGCCGTCGTTGGGCTCGATGAACAACTCCAGTTGGCCCGGAGTGTCGATTTCCTTTGGTGTGCCCTCGTATTCCGAAGGGATGTAGCGCCAGATCTGGCCCTTGTTGGATTTTCCTCCGATGGTCGCCGCGAAGTAGACACGCCCGGGCAGGCGCTCTCCCTCGTGCTCGATGGGTTCGCCCCACCACATGCCCTCGCCCCGTGCGAACATGGCTGCACCGGCGGCAAACCCGCGCGTGCGCAGGTCATCCTTGGGCGCATCGGTCTCTTGCATGTCGATCCACTTGATGGCCAGGCGTTGACCACGCTGGATGGTTGGTGCATCCGCGTGATTGGACGTGTTGCAGCTTTTCTTCTCGGCGATCATCAACGCCTGGAGCCGCCCGCCGGCGTGCAGGTTGGTGCGTTGATGGGGAATAAATCGGTAGAGCAGGCCATCGCTTTTGTCTTCGGAGAGATAGACGATGCCGGTGCGTGGATCGATCGCGACGGCCTCGTGCTTGAAGCGCCCCATGGCTTTGATGGGCGAGGGCGGGGCGATTTCGATCTTGTCCTTGGCGGGCACTTCAAAGACCCAGCCATGGTCGAGTTCGGCGTCGCCATCGCCTTTATTGGTGACGTCCTCTTCGCAGGAGAGCCAACTGCCCCAGGGCGTGGGCCCACCCGCGCAGTTGCGGTTGGTGCCTGCGAGGCTGAGGAACTCACGGCGCAGCGTCTGGGTCTTGGTGTCGTAGACCAGGGTGGTGGTGCCGCCCAGGCTTGGGAACTTGCCGTGCCCCTTGTCAAAGAGATTGGAAGGATCGATCGTGGAAAGCAGGCTGTTGTCCTGGCCATAGGGGCTGGCTTTCAGCCAAGTTGCTTCGGTCTCGTGGTTGCGGACGATCAGTGTCAGTCCGTCGGCGGCGGGGAAACTGGCCATGCCATCTGGACACCCAGGCACGATCAGGCCATCGGCCATCTTTGTGCCCTGGCGCGAGATAACTTTGTAGGAGAACCCGCTGGGCAGGTCGAGCAGTTTGTGTGCGTCGCGTACGAGCGAGCCGTAGGTGCCTGGCAGGCCCGGCAGACCTGACTCGCCAGCGAGCGCGCTGGTCATTGAATGTCCGTGCCGGCCCATCAGCAGGGAAAGCCCGCCAAAGCCGACGCTGAAGGCAACGCCGCGTTGGAGAAAGTGGCGACGGGAATAGGTCATGGATGATTGTTCGCTGGCGAAGGTGTCGGCGAGAGTTTGAGATGGGGGTTTGCGCGAACTTTACGAAGTGCCAGCGCGGGCAGATAACGAGCAATTTCGGCTGATGCTGGGGGTTATGCGGGAAAAACGAGCTGTCATTGGTAAGTGTTTTACCTGGATTGCGCCAAGAACCCAGTTGCTGTGGTTGTTGATCTGGTTATTGCTCTGGCTCGATAGAGACGACTTTCGATCCTCAGTCGTTTGGTGCCCATGCCTTGCGTCATAAAAAACGAAGCCCGAGATCGGGCTTCGTGGGTACGAACATTGTGACTGAACTTCTCGCTGTGATCATTCACCGCAGGAGGTGCAGGGGCCTTCGCTGAAGACGGTGAGGAAACTGTTGATGTCGCAGGGGTCAAAGAGTGAAGAGTCGTTGTTGAAGTCGATGTCGTTGCACGTCGCGTTGGCGGGGACGCAGGGGCCTTCGCTGAAGACGCTGAGGAATGCTTCGATATCCTGGGGATCAAAAGAACTGCCATCGTTATTGACATCGATGCTGTCGCAGCAGATGGGGTTGACGGTCAGCGTCGCGACAGCACTCGTCGCGCTGCCACACGAATTGCTGACGATGCAGTCGTAGTTTCCAGCGTTCACGCCCTGGACATTGTTGAGCGTGAGCGTCGGGGTTGCTGCGGAGGGATTGGAGCCGGTGTTGATGTTAACGGTGTTGCGACGCCACTGGAAGGTCGGGGCGGGTGTGCCTGTGGCCTGGATAGAGAACGAGGCGGATTCGCCAGGGCAGCGCGTCAGGCTGGTTGGTGGCTGCGTGACGGTGGGGCAGACCGAGGAGGATGGTGGATTGCAGGTTGGGGGCAACTGGGTGCGAATGGTGATGGAGAAGGCACGAAGAGTGCCCAGATCCTGGGCCGCGATATCGGCGATGTTGAACGTCCATGTGCCATTGGGGTTTTGCCCGTTGAAGGTCGAGAGGGCGGCCTGGGGAACAAACGAACTGGAGTAGGGGTTGCCCGCGGGCGTGATTGCCTGGATGGATGAGGACGCGGCATCGTCAAGAGCGGTGTTGCACAGGTTGTCACCATTGTTGTTGGCGCCGCCAGCAACATTGAAGAGCGTGATCTGCGTGGCGTTCGGGCTGCTGAGCCTGCCGACAAGGTCGCCGACCCAAGGGTGGGTGATGCCGACGGTGGTGGAGCCTGGTGTGGCGCTGCAAGAGGTGCCACGAATGGTGAAGTCGATATCAGCGATTGTGCCAACGAGGCCCGAGACATTAATGGTGGCATTGATACCGGTGGTGCTGTTGTCCGGGATGGCGATGGCGGTGCCGGTGTAGGTGAACGTGGTGGGGGAGCTCAGTCCTCCCGCAAGGCCGGTGGCGAGCGAGAACGGATAGGTGCCTGTGCCCTGTCCGGAGTTGATGGAGAGGGTCAGATTGATGGGATTGCCGCAGGGGTGGGCGGCGCTGACGCTGATGACGTAGGCAGTCGTGTTGCTGCCCGTGCCTCCGCCCGAGGCGAGGTTTGGATAGGTTGCTGCGTTGGTCGAGATCGTCACGGTTGGCGTGTTGGAGACCAGCGTGCCGGTGACGCCCGTGGCGGCGATGGTGCCGCCATTAGAAACGGGAATGGTGAGGCGAATGCTGGTCTCGCCCGAATCGATGCGACCGTTGTTGTTGCCATTGCCGGTGTTGTCGGTGAAGGTGTTGGCACCGGTTCCTGCCAGCACGACCCCATTGACAGGGGCGGTGACGGTCAGGGTGCCCTGGCTGATGTTGTAGAAAATATTGCCGACGCCGCGGACGCGGATGCGACCGTTGTTGGTCTGGTTGTTGGGGATGGTCACGCTTGCGCTGCCCGTGTTGGGCACGCTGGCTGCGATCGTGACGGGGAAGGTGTTACCGCCATCGGTGGACAATTCGATGGCGACGTTGGCACAGTTGATGCCATTGGCGCTGGTGCCCGCGACGTTCCAGGAGATGGTGCGAAGGGACTGGGCGGACCACGAGGTGGATCCTGATGGGGCGGTGACCGTGAAAGGCCCTGCGGCACCGACGACGTTGAGTGTGGAGTCGGCCTGATTGGCGCCGCCACCGCCTGCGCGGTTGTCTCGGATGGTGCAGCGCCAGAGCCAGGAGCGGGACAACTGGGGAAGCCGCTGTTCCGGGTCAATCGTGTTGTTGAGAACGTTGATGAGGGGGGGCACGAAGCGAGTCGGGCTGGTGCTGGGGTTTATTGAACGGACGAGGGGGATGTTGCCATCATCGGGTGCTGTGAGGGCGGCTACTGCGCCCAAGGCTCGCTCTTCCCAGCAATAGGTCAGTGTGTCACCATTGGCATCGCTGCCGGTTGCGGTAAGGAAAAAGGGCGTGCGGCTGGGAATCGTGAAGTTGCCGGGACCAGCGACGGTGGGGATGGAGTTGTTGGTGTTGGTGAGTGTGCCGCACGCTGAACCGCCACCACCGACGAAGGCGCGGATTTCTTCGTAACTGATGCTGTGGAAGTAGGCATCGGAGTTGGGCTGGAGGTCGTCGGTGCCGCAGATGCCGGCGTAGCCCATGATGGTCGAGGCGGAGCCAGGCTCGAAGGCGGTTGCGCCGTTGCGATTGCCGGCGCAGACCTGGCTGTTGAAGCAGTGGTTGCCGGCGAACTGGTGGCCCATCTCATGGGCGACGAAGTCGATCCAGAATGGGTCGCCCGTGGGCGCTGGCTGTCCGGTCACGCCTCGTGCCTTGTTGGCTGAGTTGCAGACTACTGCAAGCCCCGCGACGCCCCCGCCGCCGGTTGAGAAGACGTGGCCGATGTCATAGTTGGCACTGCCAATAATGTTAGTAATAGTGGTCTGGTTCTGCCCCAGCATGACCCCGCCGTCACCATTGGTGTATGGATCGGTTGCGGAGTTGGTATAGACCAGGCTGCTGTTGTTGGCGACCAGCGTGAGTCGCACGGCGAGATCGCGCTCGTAGACGCCAGTCACGCGGTTGATCGCTGTGACGATAGCGGCTTGGCCCGCAGCGACCGTGCCACCGAAGAACGCGGTGTATTCGCCAGTGGCGGCGGTAGCGAGGCGATAGGTGCGTAACTGTGTACCACTGGAAATCCAGTTCTGGCCGATCTGCCCGTCGTCGCCATGGTTTGTGCCCGGGATCACTTCGGCCCCTTGGCAGGCCCACGCGTGCAGCGATTTGAGATCGCGCTTGTAGTAACTGGTGTAGTTGGTGGTATCAGCGCGGTTGAAGGGATCGATGTACCAGTCGCCGTTGGTTGAGAGGACCTGGGCGTGGAAGCCATGCATGGTGATGTCGGCGCGCAGGGTTGCTGTGGGATCATCGATGCCCTGGCCCACGATGGTGCGGATATCCGGGTACTGGGCGGCAAGTCCATCCTCCATCACGGGCGACTCGAGCACGTTGAAGGACTGGAAACCGCCGTCGGGATCTGGCAGGATCATCACCATGGGCTGAAGCGCTGCTGGCGATCCCTCGCGCGGAGCCGCGAAGAGTTGGACCCGCATAGCAATGATGTCGAGCGTGAGGGATTGGCCTCGAACGGGGCGAATCCAGGGTGACGCAGTTTGCACTACTGGTGCGTGCTGGTCGAGTTGCGTCCACATGGCCGCGCTGGGGGTGTTGGGGATGGCTTGGGCTTGCTGGGCGTGTGCGGCGGGGTTGAGGATCGCGCAGGAGACGAACAGGGCGAGCATGAGGATCGCGGGTCGCAGACTTGCACGGAAGCGTGCGAAACGATGAGTCAGCAAGCGGGTCGGTGGAATAATTGGGGTTAAAGTGCAGAGCAAGCAATATCCAATCTGCTGCGTGTGAGCAGCGAGGTTGAGGCGAGTTGAGCAAGATACAGCACTCTTGACGCGAGGTCAATGGTATCTCGCGGCCCGAGAACATTGAAGGTTTGGTGCAGGCTGCTGAAATATGTGGGGTTGGGGGCTTTGTTCGGACTGGAACGAAGGTGTGCGCGACGGAGAGCGAAGGCCGCGGGGAGCGAGGCGCTGGGAGCCTTATTTCAACTCGAACCTCGCACCGTCCATGACGTCGAAACTGACAAACTGCCCGATGCTGAACTGCTCGGCCTTCTGGCGCGGGTCCATGGGTGTGCAATGGATGGGTACGCCCGCGTCAACGACCACGCTGTTGGCAGCGATGGCCACGATGGAACCTTGGACCCGTCGTGGCCGGCCCAGCACTGGCTCAACATATTGTCCGCCGGTCTGGACGATGTCGATGCGCCGCGCCTGTGCGTGGATGGTTCCGATGAGGCGTTTGCTGATGGTGCCAAGTTTGGCTTGGAGCGCGGGGTTGGAAGCATCGGCATAGTGCAGGTGCATCTCGTAGTTGGTGCCGGGCACGCCAAAATTGAGGAATGCTGGCTTGGTGGCGGTCGCGGGCGTGAGGGCGATCAGGGTGCCTCGTGCGGTGGTGGGATCGATCTTTGAGGTTGGATGTGGGGCGATCATGCGGGATGAGGATAGTGCAGGGGATTGGCAAAGGGCTTGCAAAGGATGGGCGTAGGGCAAGTCGAGGTGAGTGGAGAGACGATTGCTGCGCGGGTTGGAATCGGAGACGATATGTCAGGGTGGATTCTGTGAAGGAAATCGGACGAGAATCGGAACAATCACCGGGGCGGGCAGTATCATGCTTGGCGGGGGGCGCTCGGAGCGGTGCATGGGGCGAAGCGAGAAGCGAAAAGCGAGGTATTGGGAGCGGGGATGGTGGCCCGTCTTCACGTTCCAATCCGTTTGCGTTTGCGTCTTGATTTGTGCTTTGCTCTGCGTGTTCCTGCCTATGGCTGCCTGCTCTCGGGAAGCACCGCGCGGCGGCCCCCTCGAAGTTGTCGCATGCTTTGGGGAGTCTGGCAACGCGCCGGGTCAGTTTGGTTATCCACGATGCATCGAGCAGGATGGCGATTCGTTGTGGGTGATCGATAAACTGGCGCGGGTGCAGCGCCTTGATCCCAGGGCAGGCCGGTCGCTTGAGGTGTGGAGAACGCCCAAGTTTGACAATGGCAAGCCCACGGGCGTGACGGTGTGGCGACCTGAACAGAGGGAAGCGGGCGAAGTGGGCGGTCGAACCGATCAGTCCTTGCTCTTTATCGCTGACACGCACGAGCATCGCATTCTGGTATATGAGATTCGCGCGCTCGATGCCGCTCAAGCAGGCGGGACACCAATCGAGCAGGCACCGAAGTTGTTGGGCAGTTTCGGAAGTTACGGCGAGAGCGACGGGCAAATGGTCTATCCCACCGACATCTGCGTCGTGGCTTCGCCTGATGGGCGATTGATCGAGCGTGTGTACGTCAGCGAATATGGTGGCAACGATCGCATCTCGATCTGGGAACCCAAAGCCCAAGCCCTTCGGGCCTCGGAGACGATGGGGCTTCAAGCCAAGCCAAACTCGTCTGAAGACCGGTATGGAGATTGGCGGTTTGTTCGCAGTTTTGGCACCTTTGGGGACAGCGTGTCGGCGGAGAATGTCCAGTTCAGCAGGCCGCAGATGATGACGCTTTCGGACGATGGGCGACAGTTGGTCATCGCGGATGCGTGCAATCACCGCATCGGCGTCTTCACGCTCGAAGGTGCCTTGGTGCGATGGATCGCGACACAAGGTCCTGGGAAGGAGCCTGGCCAACTGGCGTATCCATACGCGGTCTTGCCCCTGGGCGATGGAACGATCATGGTGACGGAGTATGGGAACAACCGCCTGCAGCGGCTCGATATCGAGTCGGGTGCTTCGCTGGGGATTTTTGGTCAGCAGGGGCGCGGGGCTGGGCAACTGTCAACTCCCTGGGGGATGACGCGAATTGGCGACCGGCTGTATGTGCTGGACTCGGGGAATAGCCGCATCGTTGCGATCAGCGTGCCGAGGGGACGCCCTGAGGCTCTGTCGCCCGCTCTGGCTGCACATCAGGGCACGACCGGAGGTGGGCCATGATGCACCTCAGTGGTCATATTTCTGGGCAGCCACTTGTGCTGGGGTCGCTGGTTGTTGGTCGCCTGGAGTTTGAGCAGCCCTTGTGGTTGCTGCTGATTCCTGTGCTGGGCGTACTCACGGTATTGCTGGCGCGCAAGAGCCTGTCGGGGTTGATGTCGGGTCCGCGCGTGGTTGCGGTGCTGGTGCGGCTGATCGTGATCAGTTTGCTCGCGAGCGCACTGGCCGAGCCGCTGTGGCGAAAAGAGAGCAAGGACCTTGCGGTCATAGCGATCATCGACGTGAGCGAATCGATCCCGCGCACCGAGCAGCGCAAGGTGCAGGGGTACTTTGAAGAAGTGATTCGCACCCACAAGGATGCGAACGAACGGCTGGGCGTGATTACCACCGCGCGGGATGCGTTCGTGGGTGCGTTGCCCAGTCGCCTGCTGACCAGCATCGAATACGCGCATCAGGGCACGCTGGACGCGACCAATCTCGCCGCGGGCATTCGCCTCGCGAACGCGCTCCCGCGCGACGCATCGACGCGGTATGTGCTCATCACCGACGGGAATCAGACCAGCGGGGACCTGATGCAGGCTGCGCAGACTGCGGCGGCACAGGGCGTGCCGATTGATGTGATTCCAATTCGATTTCAGTATGCCGGGGAAGTCATGGCGGATCGTCTGGTTGCGCCGGCGACGGCGCGCGAGGGCGAGACGATGAATGTCCGTGTGGTGCTGGTCGCGAGCGCCGCAGCCAAGGGCAAACTCAATCTGCTGCTCAATGGCCAGCCCATTGATCTGGATCCGAGTGGTCCTAGTTTGGGGCGTGATGTGTCGCTACCTGCGGGGCAGAGTGTTTTTCAGGTGCCAGTGACTGCGCTCAAGAGCGGCCCGCAGGAGTTCAAGACGATCTTCGAGCCCGAGTCTCGCAATGGCGTGCCTGTTGCTGACAACATCGCCCAGAACAACACGAGCACTGCGGTGACATTTGTTGCTGGCAAGGGCAAGGTGCTGGTGCTGCAGCGCGATCAGAACGGTGAGAAGGAAGTGGAAACGCTGCTTGCGGCGCTTGCCCAGGCCAAGATCGAGACCGAAGTGCGCGTCGCCAGCCAGGCCCCCGCGACCCTGACTGAGTTCTCGACATTTGATGCCATCGTCATGGTCAATCAGTCCGCGTACGACTACACCCAGAAGCAGCAGGAGGACCTGCGGCAATATGTCAGCGACGCGGGGGGCGGCCTGGTGATGATCGGCGGAGATCAGTCCTTTGGCGCGGGGGGTTGGATCGGCTCACCGGTTGAAGAAGCCCTGCCCATCAAACTGGATCCGCCCCAAAAGCGGCAGATGCCTCGCGGCGCGTTGGTGCTGTGCATTCACTCTGTTGAAGCCCCCGATGGTGTCTTCTATGGCAAGAAGGTGTGTGCAGCGGCGGTCAACCGTCTCTCACGGCTCGACCTGGTTGGTATCAATGAATACCGCTGGAGCGGGGGAAGCGACTGGGTCTATCCGCTGCAACCTGTGGGCGATGGGGTTGGTGTCAAGCGTGCGATCGAGAATCTTGCGTTTGGCGACATGCCCGACTTCACGCCAAGTTTTCAGATGTCGCTCAAGTCGCTCAAGGCGTCGGACGCGGGCCAGCGGCACATGATTGTCATCAGCGATGGCGACCCGCAGATTCCGCCCGACAGCCTCCTCAAGGAGTACAAGGAAGCGGGCGTTACGGTTAGCACGGTGGGCGTGTATCCACACAGCGGGATGGATACCAGCCGCATGCAGGAGATCAGCCGTAAAACCGGCGGGCGGCATTACGAGGTGAACACACAGGCGGCGCTAGCCAAACTGCCTGAGATTTTCATCAAGGAAGCGATGACCGTGAAGCGGTCGCTGATTTATGAGAAGCCGGGCGCGGGGATTGCTCCCAGCCTTTTTCCAGGGGCGAGCGATGCGCTGCGCGGGATTCGCGGAGTTCCCAACATCAATGGATATGTGGTGACGGCGGAGCGTGAAGGACTTGCGCTGGTCACGGCGAAGGTGCAGGGGGCGGATCCGGAAACCGCTGATCCGCTGCTGGCGCAATGGCAGTATGGCCTGGGGCGGGTGGTTGCATATACCAGCGATGCGAGCACGCGCTGGGGCCCGCAATGGGCGGCATGGGACGGCTATCGCCAGTTCTGGGAGCAGCATGTGCGGTGGGTGCTGCGTCCCCAAGGCAGCGCCAACGTTCGCGTCTCGACAGAGAACAAGGGCGACAGCACGTTGATCACGGTCGATGCGCTGGACACCAAGGGCGAGCGTCTGAGTTTTGCCAACTTTCGTGGACGTCTTGCAACTCCTGATGGGCGGGGGAGCGATGTCGAACTGACGCAGGTTGGTCCTGGTCGCTATCAGGCGATGGTGCCCACGGATCTGTCCGGCGCGTACCTGCTGAACCTGCGATATCTCGCGCCCGATGAGAACGCGAGCGGTGGGGTGCTGGAAGGAACGGTGCAGGCCAGCATCGCGCGACCCTTCGCCGACGAGTATCGCGTCCTCAAGGACAACACCTCGATTCTCCAGCAGGTGGCGGATGCGACCAAAGGGCGGGTGTTGACAGGTGACCCTGCGCGGGACAACCTGTGGACGCGCGAACTTCGCGATGGGACCATGCTGGTGCCGCCTGTCACCAAGACACCGATCTGGCTGACGCTGACGGTGCTGGGTATTGGTTTGTTCGTCGTGGATGTGGGCGTGCGGCGCGTGCGGATTGATCCTGTGGTGATCGCGGGCTTTGTGCGAAGACTGACTGGGAAGAGCAAGCAAGTTGGTAGCGCGCAGATCGGCGGCCTTCGCGCAGCGCGCGAGCAGGCGCGGCAGCGCATCGCAGAGCGCGTGGCGAGCAAGGGCGAGACGCTTTCCGCAGAGGCGCTCGCGCGGCAAGCCAAGGACGAGGCCCAGCGACTCACGCAGACGAGCAAGGCAAAGTTCGAGGCCAATAGCGAACAACTGCGCGAAGTGCGCGAGGGCGGCGGGGGAGTGGCGATGGGCGGTGCCGATGCCAAGCCAAGGCCCACGGTGCCCAAGGCTGGTCCGACCGATGCCCCCAACGCTGGCGAAGAACAAGGCATGAGCCGCCTCATGCAAGCCAAGAAGAAGGCCCGTGAAGAGATGGACGATCAAGGTTAGTTTTTTGTGCTTAGTTTATGAACCCAGTTTATGAGCCTAGTTTGTGAGCCGGGGCGTGCCGGCTCGTTAGAAAGTACATTCAGTTTCGATTTACCATTGACCACCTTACCGACTCAGAGCCCAACAGGAGTCCCTATGTCGACAGTCAGCAAGCAGCCGGTTCTCGAAACACCCGCCGAAGTCCGTGAGGCGTGCGAGAAGTTCCGCGTCAACTTTAAGCAGTTGAAGGAAGAAGTCGGGAAGGTCGTGGTAGGCCATGAATCGGTGGTCGAGGCCGTGTTGATCTCGTTGTTCGCGGGCGGCAATGTGCTGCTCGAAGGCGTGCCGGGCCTGGGCAAGACCCTGCTCGTACGAACGCTTGCGCAGGCCCTGCACCTGCCTTTCAGCCGCATCCAGTTCACGCCCGACCTGATGCCAGCGGATGTCATCGGCACCAACATCGTGATGGAAGACCCTGCGACGGGACGGCGTAAGTTTGAGTTCCAGAAAGGGCCGATCTTTGCCCAGGTGGTCCTCGCCGACGAAATCAATCGAGCGACACCCAAGACGCAATCGGCGTTGCTCGAGGCGATGCAGGAACGCAGCATCACCAGCGGCGGCACAACCTATAAATTGGTCCAGCCGTTTCTGGTGCTGGCGACGCAGAACCCCATCGAGCAGGAAGGGACGTATCCCCTGCCCGAAGCGCAGTTGGATCGCTTCCTCTTCAAGATCGTCGTGGGGTATAGCCAACTCGATGACCTCATGACCATCCTCGACCGCACGACCGGCACCAACAACCCCGAAGCGATGAAGGTGCTCGATGGTCCGCGCATCCTCGAGATGCAGCAACTGGTGCGAGGCGTGATCGTCGCGCCGCACGTCAAGAATTATGTTGCGCGACTCGTGCTCGCGACCCACCCGGGCACACCCACCGCGGCGGGGGGCGCAAGTGGCCCAGTCAACAAGTACGTCCGCTGCGGCGCAAGCCCCCGCGCGGCCCAGGCCCTGATGATGGGCGCGAAGGTCAAGGCCCTGATCGAAGGACGATTCCATGTGGGCTTCAAGGACATCCAGCACATCGCGACGCTGTGCCTGCGACATCGCATTCTCGTGAACTTCGAGGCTGAGGCGGATAAGTTGGATACGGAAGGGCTGGTGAAGCAGATCATGGAGTTGACGCCGACGGAGGGGGGGAGATGATCGGGGTGGAACAAGTGGATTACTTCGATCAAGTCTATCACGTCGATTATTTTCATCATGTCCACCCTCGCCGACTCGTCGGTTCCATGAAGTCCAAGCATGTGCCTCTGGTCATGCCCGGCAACTTCAACATCGGTCTGCTCAAGCGTTGCCTGCCGCAGTGCGTCCTAACTAGAACTCGAAAAAATCCCCTGCCAGGTTCAGTCCTCCACGCGGTATTCCAATAAGTCTCAGGTACAGCGTTGCTCTGCACTTGTCTGTTCTCCGCTCCACCGAGATTTCTTTTCATGCTCCGCACCTCATCTCCATCCCGCCCCAAGGTCCTCGACGATCTTCTGAACGCCGAGCTCATCTCGCGGCTTGATCCGCTTGACCTCACGTCCAAGCGGGTCTTCTTCGGCAAACTCAAGGGCGAGCGTCGCTCCAAGCGGCGCGGGCAGTCGGTCGAGTTTGCCGATCATCGGCCCTACACCGTGGGCGACGACACACGCCACATCGACTGGAACATCTACGCCCGAATGGAGAGTCTGGTCCTCAAACTGTTCCTCGAGGAAGAAGACCTCTCGCTGCATCTTGTGCTTGATTGCTCGATGAGCAGCGATTGTGGCGAGCCCAGCAAGTTTTTGTTCATGCAGAAGGCCGTGGCTGCGATGGGCTATGTCGGCCTTGTCAATCTCAATCGCGTGACTGTCACAGCCATGGGTGATCGCGAGAGCGGGATTGTGGGCACGCTCCGTGACCTCCGGGGCAAGCGCCGCCTGCATGACCTTGCTTCGTTTCTGATGGGCCTTGAACCCAAGGGTAGTTTCTCGTTCCGCCAGGCCGCGGAACGCATCGCACTCACACGGAGGGGCAAGGGCGTAATGCTGGTTTTCAGCGACTTCTTCTTCAAGGATGGATTTGAGGATGGGCTGCGCCGTCTGGTGGGTCATGGTTACGACGTGCTGTGCGTGCAGGTGCTCAGCCCGCAGGAATTGGAGCCTTCGCTGACGGGCGACGTGCGCCTCAAAGATGTCGAAGATGGCGACATGGCCGAAGTGACCATCGCTTCGCCCCTGCTCAAGCGATATAAGGCCAATCTCGCGGCATATTGCAAGGAACTCGAGAAGTTCTGTCTTCAGCGTGACATGCAGTGCATCACGGTGCGGAGCGACACGCCCATTGATACGTTGGTGGTGGACTACTTGCGGCGGAAGCGGGTGGTGAAGTGAGGGAGAAGAGCAAGGCAACCAGAGGACGCGCCACCATGATGACCAGTCGCCCTGGTTCGCTCGTACGCATGTCGCCTCGCTGGCAGTCGTACGGGGGTGTTGCTTGACCTTCCTCACTCCCCTTCTGGCTGGCATCGCAGCGGCGATTGCGATCCCGTCGCTCATCATTCTGTACTTCCTGAAACTGCGACGGCGCGACCTCGAGGTGTCGACCACGCTGCTATGGAAGAAAGCCGTGCAGGACCTGCAGGCCAACGCCCCCTTCCAGCGACTTCGCAAGAATCTGCTGCTGTTTCTGCAACTCCTGATTCTCGCTGCGGTGCTCTTCGCCCTGGCCCAGCCGATGATCAAGGGCCAGTCGCTTTCGGGCGAACGATTCGTGATCCTGATTGATCGCTCGGCGAGCATGAGCAGCGAAGATGTTGAAGGTTCGGGTGGTGCGACTGCACCGTCCGTGACGCGACTCGAAGAGGCCAAGCGTCAGGCCATCGCGCTGGTGGACTCGCTCAAGGAAGGCGATGCGTTGTTTGGTCAGAGCCAGGGCGACCAGGCCAAGGTGATTGTCTTTGACAACACCGCCGAGAGTCTTCAGGCATTTACCAATGACAAGCGCAAACTCAGGACAGCGATTGAGAGCATCCAGGCCACTGACAAGGTCTCGTCGATTGCCGACGAGCAGCGTTCGGGTCTGGTTGAGGCCGTTCGCCTCGCCCTGGCGGACTTGCCCCGGCGCAAGATGCAGGACACCGTCACCGACGCTGCCAACAACATTGTGTCAGACAAGATGGTCGAACTTGAGGGCATGTACGAGTCCACCGTCGGCATGCACATTTATTCGGATGGCAAACTTCCCGGCAGCAGCCAGGCCAAGCCGGGCGTGGAGAATTCAGTTGAGTATCACGCCATCGGCAAGCGAGATGCGGCCAATCTGGGCATCATCACGCTCAAGGCGGAGCGCGACTATGAGCAGCCCGGCAAAGTCACGATCTATGCCGGCCTGACCAACAGCGATGCCCAGCCTCGCAGCGTGGATGTGGAGTTGCTGATCGACGGCGTGACCGCACAGATTCAGTCCGCCCAGTTGCCGCCAGCGACCGTCACACAAACCGCCGACCCCAGCGACGCTGCAAACCAGGCCCCTATCAACAACAGCGGTGCTGATGATGGGAAGGTGACGGTCCAGGAACTGCGGCGATCTGGCTCCTCGGGCGTGACGTTTCGCCTTGACCGTACCCAGGGCATGCTTGCGCAAGTCCGCCTGCGCCAGCCCGGCACTGGCGATCGCCCCGCCAACGATGTCTTGCGGGTGGATGATCGTGCCTGGCTTGTTATTCCCCCGGCCCAGCGCATGAGCGTCGCGATCGTGGGGCGCGAGAACCTCTTCCTTCGCCTCGCGCTCGAAGGACTGCCGCTCGCTCGCCTCGAACGTTTCAGTGTCAGCGAGTTTGAGCAACTCTGGCAGCAAGGTCGCGCGGGTGCGTACGACGTCGTGATCCTCGATGGGGTGATTCCCAACGTGGGACAGCAGTTGGTTCAGATCTCAACGCCCGCTGCGACGACATTGCCCGCATCATCTTCTGATACTGCTTCCAACACTACTGCTCCCGCCCCCGCCCC
>CAYRPC010000064.1:0-16694 GCA_964425995.1 uncultured Phycisphaeraceae bacterium | reverse complement strand
GAGCGGGAGAGGAAGCGGGGGTGGGCTGTTGCTTACCGGGCACAGGGCGAACCGTGGGGCGCGATATCTGACGATCTTCGGTATAGCCCTCGGGCACGGACACTCGCAGTTCACTCGCCGCCATCGCGGGTGGCGTGTTGCTATCCATCGAGACGTTCGTGAATGTCAACGTCAACTTGCCTTGCATCGACGCGCTCTCATACAACTGCTCGATCATGCGCGGGAAGCGATCCTTCCGTGCAATCGCCCAGCGTGTCTTCTTCGAAGTGCCGCTCGCGGCAACCATCACGACATCGCACACCTCGCCATCGAGGGTGACAGAATCTTCGACCGTGTATTCGGACGCACCGAGGGCATCCTTGAAGGGCTGGGGCGAGAGCACTTCCTTCAATCGCAGCACCTGCGCAAGCCGCATGCCTGTCACGGGCGTGTTGTGTCCTGCTCGTTCGGAGACTATCTTCTTCGCATGGTCGACACCTTCGAGGCTGTCTGCGCCCCAAGCCACGTCAACCTTCGGCTCCGCTGATGAACTGGTCACCCGCACCAGCCACGCGTTGGTCGCCTCGCTCGAACGCAAGGCCTTCACTTCGCCCTCACTCGATGGATACGCGCGACTCAGCATGTTCCCCTCGGCCAGCAACTTCGCACTGAAGGAGACCGCCTGGGCCTTGTTCACAGCCTCCAGTGCCTGCTCGATGATCGCCTTGCCGTCTGTTGCCGCTTCTGTTGCCATTGCCTGGCCATACGCCGGAAGCACATCAACCACGCCCGCAGCCGAAGCAAGTGCGAGGATGACAGCCGCCGTTACACACCGAGAGTTCGTACGCAAGATCCAACCTCCTGAAAGTTCGTTCAACCGCCGCCCACTTTCGATACACCAGTCATGATTCGTCGATGTGGGCACGCTCTTCAATCTTTCGTATCAAGCACTCCTACTCCCCCACTTCCCGATGAAGGGTGGGCCAGCAGGGTGCGCAGGGCATCGCCCGGACGTTCCTGACGCATCAAGTGTTCGCCGACCAGCACGATCTGCACACCCTCTTTGCGGAGCCGAATCAGATCGTCGTGTTTTTTTATACCCGATTCACTAACAAGAACCGAACGATCCTCGACCACATCCAGCAAACGCAGCGTGTGATTGAGATCAACCTCCATGCTAGTAAGGTCGCGATTATTGATACCCAGCAAGGAATACGACGGGTGCGGGAATCCGACATGAGGGCGTACCCGCAGCAGATTCTCCACGGAATGAACCTCCAACAAGGTCGTCAACTGGAGTTGCTGGGCCAGAATAAGCATGTCCACGATCTGTGCGTCGTTCAGACACTCCGCGATCAGCAAAACCGCGTCCGCCCCTCCAGCCCGGGCCTCCCACAGTTGCCAGGGGTCAATCACGAAGTCTTTGCGGAGAACAGGGATACTTACCCGATCTTTAATTCTCTGGATATAGGACAGGTGCCCGGCGAAGAATCGTTCGTCGGTCAAACAACTGATGGCGCTCGCACCCGCCGACTCATACTGCTCCGCTATGGATTCTGGCGAAAAATCATCCCGTGCCCACTCCGGCCTGATCCAGCCCGCGCTCGGACTCTTGCGCTTGATCTCCGCGATCACGCGCGTGGGAAGGGCCATATCCGTTCTTGTGACCGCGGCGAACAGATTGCGGGGTGGTTCGGCCTGCGCGACCAACGCTTCTAGTTCCCCGAATGAAACCTCGGCTTTTCGCCTTGCGACCTCCGCGCGCTTGTGCACGATGATGGCCTCCAGCGAGGCTGGTAGTGGACTGGGCAGCGGGTTGGGAAGTGGTGCCTCCATGAAAGAACCCATCATCACGCGAACGGGCCGCATTCTTGGCTGGCACGGAGCCTTTCGCACGCTCGCGGCCCTCGCCTTCGCAATTCTTCTCGCTTCGCCCGCGTTTGCGGACGCACAAGGCCTGGAAGAAGGCGTGAAGCAGGGCACAGACGCCATCGGCAAGTCTGCCACGCAGGCCGCCGACAAGTTCACCGATCTCTTCAAAAGCGATCCGTGGCTCTGGATCCACACGATCGCGGCGGGGGTTGTTCTGATCGCCCTGCTGCTCGCCGATGTCATCCGCCCCGGCTCGCTCCAACGCTCCGGCAAGCGCAGCGTCGAACCGCATAGCGCCCCGCTCTGGTTCGCCTGTGCTTTGCTTGTCGCTGGCGCACAAATCGTTGGCGGCGCGTTCGCACAATTCGTGCCCGGTCAATATCGGGGCGAGATGGGCACTCCCCAGAACATGTCGGTCCTCGCCGGTTTGCAGTACATCACGGCAATCATCACAGCAGTCGTACTCGCCCGCCTGATCGCTGGGAGCAGCAAGGGCTGTGGCCTTGCCTTCACTGCTCGCTCGATCGCCTGGGGAACCATGGCGGGTGCTCTGGCTTGGCCGGTGGTGATTGCGAGTTCATTCGGTTTCGTGCTCATTCACCAGAACGTGACGGGCGAGACGGTGCAGCGCATCGCACATCCAACGCTCCAGATGCTGCTCGACAACCGGCACGATGCCTGGGCCTGGTCGATGGCGGTCATGGCCATCATCGCGGCCCCAGTCGTCGAGGAGATAATCTATCGTGGGTTCATCCAATCAGCATTCTTGAAGGCAACGGGCCGTCCTTGGACCTCGATCATTCTGTCTTCGCTGGTCTTCGCCGCTGCCCACATGCTGCCCGCGATTCTGGTCGCGCTCAACAAGGGCGAGAGCCTGACGGGCGTCATCCCCTGGTACTCCGCCGCGACCGTCGGCGTCCTGGGGTTGTGCATGGGCGTCGCCTTCGAGCGGACCAAGGAGATTGGTGTACCCATCACCATGCACGTCATGTTCAATGGCATGAATGTGCTGCTCGCGACCATGCTTGCCAACGGATGATCGTGCAGATTCTCTTGTCGCATTCCCTGAGTTCTTGCCCCGCTCTGTGGCCAAGGGGCGTGTAAACTGAGTCAATGAGCACTCCTGCTTCCCCAAGCACTCCCGCTTCGCCCAAGTATTCCTGGCAAATCGCATGCTTCTTTGCCACTCTGCTGGGAATCCTCGCGACCCCACAAGCAACCGCGCAGCCTACTTCCAGTTCGCCCCTCGCTCCGCCCGCCAACGGTCCTCGTCGCGCAGACCCCACCTGGGTTGCGCTCTCCAACGTCACGGTACACGCCAAGGCTGGTGAGATCGCATACCACGCCGTCGTGGTTTTCAAGGATGGTCTCATCCAGGGCGTGCTCCCCGGCTCATTAGGCGCAGATGGCAAGGATGGCACCGACGATGATGTTGTAGCCCGCACACCAATTGGCCCGGCAATCATCAACGCGAAGGGCCTGCACCTCTACCCCGCGTTCATTGATAGTTATGTCGAAGTCGAGAGCCCCGCGCCAGCCGCCCGAGGCGATGGGCGAGCCGCAGTCGAATCGCATTGGAATGATGCAGTGACCCCCCAGCGCCGCGCCCTCGACGGCCCAGGCATCGACGAAGGACTGGCCAAGTCGCTGCGAGACATGGGCTTTGGCACCGCTGCGATCAGCCCCAAGGGCGGCATCTTTCGCGGTCGCAGTGCAGTCGTCAGTTTGGCCAAGCCCGCGGGCATTGCAAGCGCGGACAAACCACCCGTGTATGCCGACGATGTCTACCAGACGTTCTCCTTCGAGACAGGATCTCGAGGCTATCCCGATAGCCAGATGGGCGCGATCGCGCTGGTCCGCCAGACATTCAGCGATGCACTCTGGCAGTCTGGAACCTACGCCAGCAAGAATAAGAATCAGGATGGCGTTGCCTCTTGTCTGTCGTTGCTTGGCCCAAAGGCCATGACAGGTACGTGGCTGGTCTTTGACTCCGCCGACGAACTTGAAGCCCTTCGCGCCAACAAGGTCTGGCGCGAGTTCAAAGACTTGGGTGCTCAAGACACCAAAATGATCATCCTTGGATGCGGCACTGAATACGCGCGTCTGAGCGCGATCAAGGAAGATGCACACGCCTATATCCTGCCTTTGAACTTCCCCAAGGCACCAGACGTCGCTAGCCCGGGCAAGGCCGAATCTGTCGATCTCCGCGAGATGATGACCTGGGAACAAGCCGCGACCAACCCGCGCCGCATGGCCACGGCGGGCATCGAGTTCTCCCTCACGACCAGCAAGATCAAGAAGCGAGAAGAGTTCGCTGCGAATCTTCGGAAGGCCATCGCGTTCGGGCTCAGCGAGCAACAGGCACTCGCAGCGCTCACGACCACACCAGCCGCACTTCTAGGCATTTCTGACCAACTGGGCACTATTGAATCTGGCAAGCGGGCGAACCTGATCCTCGCAACCGGACCGATCTTCGACAAGAAGACCAAGATTCGCAGCACCATCATCGATGGCGTGCTCCATGAAGTTGAAAAAGAGAAGATCGACCTCTCCGGGACGTGGCGCACCGATATGGTCACACCAGACGGAGCCGTCCGAACGCTGGTCATCGGAAAGGATGGATCGGTCGAAGTCACCAAGACAGTGCCCGCAGAGAAGCAGGGCGACAAGCCCAAGTCCATCAAGGCCAAGGCACGTAAAGTCGTGCAGCAGGACAAGGCCTTGACGTTTGTTTTCGATCACGATGAGATGGGCGATGACGGCGTGGCATCAGTCGCCCTCACCTTTGACGTATCGAATGACGAACCCGACGCATCGAGTGTTCCCACAGGATCAGGCCGCGTGGTGCTGCCCGACGGTCGCACAGTGCAGTACAACGTCACCCGCGAGCCCACCAGTTTGGCGGGCGACTGGCCCATGTTCTTTGAAACCGAAGATGTCGCTCGACAGGTTGGGGGCATCCTCCGCATAAGCGATGCCGATCCACTGCTTGCCGATCGCACGCCCAAGGTCGAGATCGTGAACTTTGACGATGCGGGCGTCGAAAACAAAGCCGCAGGGCGAGTGGTATCCTGGAACGGATCCACACTCGTCTACAAGTTAACCCGCGAGGACATGGGCGGACAATTTCCAGATGTCACCGTCACGATCCGACCCGACTTGACCGCAACGCCCCCATTGCTCGCGGGCAGCGTCAGTAATGCCAACGGCTCGTTCTCCTTCTCCGCACGCAAGATCGAAGACAGCGAAAAATGGTGGAATGGCACATGGATCGTCGTGCGCGTCGATGGCAAGCCAGAACCCAAGGATGACCCCAAAGACGATAAGGTCCGCCTCGAGTTTGCTGAGAAGAAACTGACGGTGATCTTCTCACAGCCCGACAAGCCAGATATCCGCATCGATGCTGATGATCTCAAGATCGAAGGCAAGACAATTACATTCACGCACGATCTCAAGCCCCTGGGCTTTGAGGGCAAGAGCACCGACACCATCACACGCATCGCGGGTGAGTTGCGAGGTGTCTCAACACTTCCCGACGGCTCCAAGCACGAGTACGCCGCTCGCCTCGAACTCAAGGATGACAAGGACGAAGAGACCGACTTCAAAGACCTCTCGGCGGACGTACGCGAATCGCTACCGATCCCGTTTGGTCCCTATGGGCTTCTGGGCGAGCAGCCCCAGAGCACGTTCCTGATTCAGAACGTCACCGCATGGACCAACACTGATAGCCCTGCCGACGAGAGCGGCAACCAAGGCGTCATCAAAAACGCCACTGTCATCCTCCAGGGTGGCGTGATTTCGATGGTCGTTGCGGGCGATGAAGCCTTCAAGTTCCGTCTGCCAGCAGACACCATCACCATCGATGGCACTGGCAAGCACCTGACCACAGGCATCATCGATGCCCATAGTCACACAGGCATCAGCCGGGGTGTCAACGAGGGTGGCCAGGCAGTCACGGCCGAAGTCCGCATCGAAGATGTCACCAACTCAGACGACGTGAACTGGTACCGCCAACTTGCCAGCGGTGTCACGACTGTCCTGCAACTCCATGGAAGCGCCAACGCCATTGGCGGGCAAAGCCAGACGACCAAAATTCGATGGGGCGCAGCCCGCCCCGAAGCCATGCACATGCAAGGCGCGATCTCAGGCATCAAGTTCGCCCTTGGCGAAAATCCCAAGCAGGTGAACTGGGACGATGCAACTTCTCGCTATCCCCGCAGCCGCATGGGCGTGGAAATGCTCATTCGTGATCGTTTCACAGCAGCCAAGGAATATGCCGCAGCCCGTGCGGCGGCGACTCCAGACAAACCCGGACCACGCCGCGACCTGGAACTTGATCCACTTGCAGAGATTCTGTCTGGCAGTCGCCTCTTGCATTGCCACAGTTACCGCCAGGACGAGATCGTGATGCTCGCTCATGTTGCTAAGGACTTTAACTTCAAGATTGGCACGTACCAGCACATACTCGAAGGATACAAAGTGGCAGATTACGTGCGCGACTACTCGGGCGGCGGCTCGGGCTTCGCGGATTGGTGGGCCTACAAGATCGAAGTTCAGGATGCGATTCCCGCAGGACTGCCGCTGATGCAGAAGGTCGGCGCGACGACCAGTTTCAATAGTGACAGCAACAGCCTGGCCCGGTTCCTGAACGTCGAGGCCGCCAAGGCCATCAAGTACGGGCGCGAGGTGGGCGGCTTTACCGAGAGCGAGGCGTGGAAGTTCGTCACGCTGAATCCGGCCAAGCAACTGAAGATCGAGAATCGCGTCGGGATGCTCAAGCAGGGGTATGAAGCGGACGTCGTCCTGTGGAATGACAACCCAATGTCAACCTTTGCCCGTGTCGAACGGACCTGGGTCGATGGACGAGAACTGTACAGCATCGACCAGGACGCTCGTCATCGCGAGACCATCACGAAAGAGCGCCAGCGACTCATCCAGAAACTGCTCAAGGAAAAGAAGAAGCTCAACAAGAGCGGGGGCAAGGGTGAGGGCAAGAGCGAAGAGAAGGACGAGCCCAAGAAGCCCGGCGATGCTTCCGACATCGCGCCCTTCGACCACGACGACACGCTCTCAAACCAACAACGAGAGCAACTTCGCAAACTCCACCTCGAAATGCTTCAAAGCGGGCGCGATCCTCGCTTCATGCCCGGCGTCTGCGGCTGTGGATGGCACGCGTGGTGAAGTCGTGGCCCGATCAGTGACTGATCGTTGCTTCAGGCAGACACGATCAATTCGAACAAACATGTCCGTTTCACTCGCAACCAAACATTGACGAGATGTTCTTGCTGCGCTAACGCATCACGCATCGCTGCACGCTAATGGTTACTGCACGCGTGAGTGACACTGCGGGCATGGTTCGCCCGCATGCTTCGCGCAGGCATAACTGCTACAGGAGCGTTCTCATGTTCATCGTTCATTGTTCTCGTGCTATCGTCGTTGCGAGCTTGCTCGTTGCGTGCGGCTTAGCATCGACTACCACACACGCCAGTGTCGGTAGTTTCCGCGTTCTCCCTTATCAGCAGAGCCTGACCACGCAGGGCCTGCAACTCACCTGGTTCACATCTGTCGAGGTCGCTGGCACGCTGACAATCACAGGGCCCGGCATCGCTACACCACTGGTGTTGAGTTCCACGCCCGTGCTCGTGCCAGTCCTGGACTATCAGATCGCCGCAGAACTCAACGCTGGCGGCGCGTTTCCCTTCAACACGACCGCGATTTTCGAAGGTGCCACCCCCGCACGCAACTTCAAGCATGCACTGACCATCAGCGGCCTCAATGCGGACACCGAGTATTCCTACACCGTGGTGCAGGGTGCTAGCACCTACAGCAACACCTTCCGCACTGCCCCGCTTGCGAGCACAACCCGCAGCATGCGTTTTCATGTCGTCAGCGATTCTGAAACACTCGTCTCGGGTCGGACCCGATTCCGTGAATGGGCTCGTACCACGCCCCAACTTCCTGGCAGCACGGGCCGCCCCGCTGGCACAGGCCGCGGACGGGACACATACTTCCTCAGTGAGACCGTGGGCTACACCGAGAATATTAAGCAGATGGAGGCACGCGATGCCGATGTGATGATCATGCCAGGCGATCTCATCGAAGGCACCGGTGCTGAGCAGCAACGCCGCTGGGATGAGTTCTGGCGTCACAACGCCGGGCAGTATGACGATCTCCTCAGCGCCCGTCCGCTGATCGCGGCGATCGGCAACAACTGCATCTTCAACGGAGTTGGCGCTGGCGAGCCTGGTACCGGCGGACCGCTCACGAATCAACTCATCAGTTATGCCCGCCAGCAATGGAGCGCGTACTTCGATTGGCCCAGCAACGGCGGCACGCCCGCCTTCCAAGACCTGTACTACACCACCGATTATGGCCCCGTCACGATCATTACGCTCTGTTCGGTCAAGGCGACCGACGAAGCCAACAGCCGTGTTGCCCCGCCCCAGAGCCAGGGCATCAGCAGCAACTTCCCCTCTAATCGCGACACCAACCGAGCCTGGTTCAGCACGCCCTATGCCCAGGCGGACATCCCCGACTTCAACGTTGGCACCGAGCAGTGGAACTGGGCTGTCCAGGCACTCGCCGATGCCCGTGCTCGCGGCCAGATCATCTTCATGCAATGGCACCACACGCCCTTCTCCAGAGGGGTCCATGGCAGCAGCGTCACCAGCAACCAGAGCGGTGAAGCCATGCGTATTTACGCTCCGCTTGCCGAGCAGTATCGAGTTGCGGGCATCTTCTGTGGCCACAGCGAAGTCGCGGAAATGAGCTACTTTGATCTCGACAACGACAGCTATGGCGTCCACCTCTGGGATGTCGGCTACGCAGGCGACGGACTGCGGGGTGTTGAAGATTCGGTGGGTCTCACCAACGCAGCCATCATCGCCTGGCGCAACAACCCCATCAATCCCGAAGGCACATCTTTCACCATGAATCCCTTCAACGTCTGGTCAGCCGATCAGAGCGAGCCCGAACTTTGGAGCGGCAACCAACTGCTCAAGGGCGGAAAGCACTATGGGTTCCTCGAAGTCGATGTGCAAGCATTGGACGATGGTCGCTTCCAGATCGAGATCGAGAACTTCCACAACTTCCCGCTCAACAATGGCGATGCAAACTACACGGTCACTGGCTATGAACTCCGTCAGTATCGCAATCGAGTGGTCCTGGTCGGCCCCGCCGACAACCTCCGTCCTGTTGCCTGTGACAGCATCGACTTCAACAACGACGGCGTAACTTTCGATCCCCAGGACTTCGATGCACTGCTGAGCGTCTACGCGGAGGGGCCCTGCATACCACAGACCGCAAACTGTAACGATATCGACTTCAACAACGATGGAATCTCCTTTGATCCCTGTGATATCGAGAGCTTCCTCAGCGTTCTCGCTGAGGGTCCTTGCCAGTGCGGTGATAATTAGCCGTACATCTACATCAAGATCAATCTGAACAAGTCAATCGAAGCAGACCAAGGCCGAACCCTACCACGGGTTCGGCCCGCTTTGCATGCGCGGGCTACCTTCGCCCATGCCGCACCAAGCAACTTGCTTGAATTCTATTGCCTCGACCCTGCTTGTCCTTGCCCTTGCCTTCGCTTTGCTCACAGGCTGCTCGACCACTCGCTTCTCCGACATGCTGCCTGGCTCGGGCACGCCCGAGTTGCGTTCCTCGCTCTCGGGCAATTCCCTCCCCGCGAACTTGCCCACGCGTATCTTCGCACCCAGCAAAATCGGCGTTGCGGATCTCTATCTCACCGACCTGCCCGAAGAACTGCTCCGAAACGGCGGCGACCTCTCAACGTACAAGGGCATCATCATCCACGTGCATTCGTTCCTCCGGCCTCGCGCGGGCAAGACCCCCATCGATCCCGATGCGACCACCGCCGTGACCCGCGTCTTCGTCCTCACGGGCGACGGCAATGCCGGCCTCTACGCTGGTGGCGGACTATTCCTGACCAGCGACGATCCGAAGGCGGACACCTTCGAAGGCTCGCTGCGCGGGGCGACGCTGTATCTCTCGCGTGCAACCGCCGGCTTTGACGACCTGCTTGGTCCCAGTCGTCTGGCCGGTTTGATCGCAGGAAAACGCGACGAAGTCCTCGCGGCACAACTTGCAACCATCACGCAGACACTCGCGGAGGCGATGGACAGTGTGGAGTAGGCTTCAAGCAATCGTGACAGTTATCGGGAACCGGGTGAGCGTCTGTGCCACCAGCCAACCAATCAGACCGGAAAGAATTCGTTGATCAACCGATCCGTTGCGTCGAGCACATTCCCAACTTCGTGCCAAGCAACATTAGCAGGCAGTGGAAAGTGCAGACGTTTATCGGAGCGCGCCAGTCGCTGTGCCAAAGCCTGGCGCACCGGCGCATTGCGACTCTCCGACGAGGCCATCAATCGCTCCGCCTCTTCGCTGACCAGGAACTCCGCGAGTCGCTGAGCCCGTTGAGGATTGGGGCAATTGGAGATGATCGCCACCGTGTTGGGAATCACGATCGCGCCGCGTGACGGCAACGCCAAGGCATGGTCGCCCGACGCTGATCCGTCGTCCTGTTCAAAGACCGCTGCGACCGGCCATCCTTGCCCCTGCCCCGCCCAAACATCGTCGGTATCCGTCAGGCCGACATCGATCTCGCCAACACCCAGCGCATGCACGACGGCGGAGTTGCCCTCGTAGACGCGCGGCTGGTTGACTCGAAATCGCTCAAGCCAGCCCCGCACCGCAAGTTCACCGCTCTGCACAACATGGGCCGCGATGTGCGAGCGTGTCGTGCCAAACTGTGGCCTGGCAAGCCCCACGCGCCCGCGCAAGGAAACGTTGCAGAGCCCCTCAAGGCTCGATGGGGCATCCGATACTTTCACGATCCGCCTCGTCGAGTACGCAATCACGCGGGCACGCTGCGCCACGCCATACCAGGTTGCTGCTTGGTTGTTGCCGCTGTCGCTCAAGCCGCCTGGCCACACACCACCAAACTCCGTGGCAAGGCTCGCAGGGCTCCACGGCTTGAGTAAGCCCTGCCGCGACAGTCCGATCGTTCCCAGCGCTTCCGAAGACCACCAGACATCCGCAACCGGCCTTGATCGCTCCCCAACAAGTCGCTGCACCAGCCCCATCGTCTTGGTCGCTTCGCTATCGGTCACAAGTCGCACCGAAAGGCCAGTCGCTTGCTCGGCTGCTTGCACTACTGGCTGCGCAAGAAAAGCATCGGCGCTGGTGTACAGCGTGACCACCTGATCGCCCTGCTCATGCCGCGAGCAGGCCGCCAGCAGCACTGTGCTGCCCATTCCAGCAAGCAGGACCCGCCTGGTTATGCGTGATTGATCGTTCATACCGCGAGTGACCGCATCGCACGCAAAGGCAGTAGTCGATGATCAGATGATGTGATGATGTGGCGAGCGACTTCAAAGCTTGGCCAATGGCTTCCCGAACGTTCACAAACTACTTCTTCGGCTCAACCTGCTTTGTGCCAGACTTCCCCTCGTCAACCTTGCTCTTGAGCCGCCCGAAGTAAGTTTTCACTGCACCCTCAAGTTCGCGTGGCACACGCATCCCTTCGATACCTTCCGACACGCTCTGTTCGGCCGAACTGACAGCCTGGCTGAACTCTGCCAGTGCCTCTCCCTTCACCTGTTCGCCATAGACAAGGCGGCTGCCGATGATCGCGCCCTTGCGGGTCTGCACGTCGGCCTTCTTCTTTTCCAGAGCGTAGTCTGAGGCCTCTTCCTTAGGGCCATCACCGTTGCCATGCCCTCCCTTGCCGCCGCTGCCATTGCTCGACTTGTCGCTATTGCCCGCTCGCCAGTCGCCCAACTTGCCGCTGCCTTCGCTCTCACCTTCGCCTTCACACTCGCCGTCTCCGCTTTGTCCACCCTGCTTGCCCATCTGCTTCATGTCCTTGCCGAGTTTGGAAAGTTGGTCGTTGGCTTCGTCCATTGCCGCGTCCAGGTTTTCCATGTCGCTCTGCATCATCTCGGCCTGGGAAAGATCCTGCTGCAACTGATCGCTCCCCTCGCCACCTTGCTGGTTCAGGCCCTGCTGGCTCAACCCTTCGGACATCTTGCTCATCGACTCGCCCATCTTGCCAGTCTGTTCCCCCGCGTTATTGCATGCCTTCGCAAGTTTGGAAAGTTCGGACTTCATTTCCTGGCTCAAGCCAGGCAACTTGCTGAGTTCTTCTTGCAGTTTCGCAGGATCGCTCGCGGCCTTCGCAAGGTTCTCCGCCGACTTCTTGTCAAGACCAGCTTCCTGAAGTTTCTTCTCCAGTTGCTTCTGATCCTTCGCGAGTTCCTTCAATTGCTCGCCCAGTTTTTCGAGTTGCTTCTTGAGTTCTTCCTTCTTCTCTGGGCTTACTTTGTCGCTCTGGAGATCACGTGTGATCTGATCCATCGCGTCCTTCGCGCCGCCAAAGTCACCCTTCTGCAGGCTCTTGGCAAACTCGTTGAGCGGGCCAGGCCCGGGCTGCTTGAGTTGCTCCATCGCCTCCTTGATCGCCTCGCTTTGCATCGCCTTCTCGGATACCTTCGCGTCTTCGAGTTTGTTCGTAAGGTCAGTCAGTTCCTTGATCGCCGACCGCTTGATCGCTTCCGGATCATTCTCCAGTTGGGGCTGCTCGGGCACTTGTTCCTGGCCCGGGCCCTCCATCACATCAACCTTCGCGCGCGAGAGCAGTTCCTGTAGTTTGTCCTTGTCCTTCGCGAGTTCAGCCTTGACCTGTAAAACCTGCTGGTCCTGCTCCTTCTTTGCAAGCCTCGGCGCATCATGATTGAGCAGGTCAAAGTTGGGCACCGCGTACCAGATCACCGCCATTGCCATGCCCGCAAGCACCGGCGCGGGCCACGCCGGCGGCATCGCGTACGGCACCACCATGGGCACCTTCACGCGCGTCGCTGCTGCTGTCGCCGTCTCCGCCATCGCCATCGCCCAGGGCTGGCGAGAACGAATGTCCTGCTCCATCGCCAGCGCAGTGCTCAAGGACTCTCGCAGGTCCGCTCGCTCGTCGATCTCCTGCGCCACCTGCATCGTCTTGCGCCGAATGACAATCGCCCAGACCACTGCGCCCAGCACGCTTGCCGCGCCAGCGCCTGTAAAAATCCAATTCCAGACCGGCGCGAACGTCGTCGTCAGTCCGACAACTCGCTCGACCAGTCGCGTGAGCAGCAGCACGCCGATCGCGATGCAGACCGTGATCGCCAGGGCCTGCAACAGGTCATTGATGAAAAGCCGCCGCCCGGCTGACTTCACAACATTGCGAACCAAATCCATGGTGCCTCCAAAACTGGCATCAGTCGTACATCCGGCCTTGCGATCCGGTTCTAGCCATGCAACCGTACGGGTACCCACCCCCTAGAGATCGGCAATTCTCGCTTCCTTGTTGTACCAAGTTATACCAAAGACACAAGCCGTGGTTTCAGCCCAGGCTGTTGATTTCAGCCCTTTCACGCCCAATTGCCACTTCCACTTCCTGCCCTTCCACTTCCCTACTGTCGCCCCTTATGGCACCCCCCACCACCCTCGTCGTCACCGGCACAATCGGCATCGACACCGTCCATACGCCTGTCGCTAAAGCGGAAAAGATATTGGGCGGCTCGGCGACGTACTTCTCCGCCGCTGCCAGTTTTTTCGGGCCTGTTCGCCTCGTTGCCGCCGCAGGCGGTGACCTGCCCGAAAGTTTCCGCAAGACCCTCGCCCACTTTGCCAAGATCGACCTCGCTGGGCTAGAGGTGCGTCCCAACAGCAAGACCTTTGCCTGGGGGGGCAAGTACCACGAAAACATGGTGCAGCGCGAAACGCTCTTTACGCATCTGGGAATCCTTGAGGAAGCACCTCCCGCTGTCCCTGCGGCCTTTGCAGACAGCACCATGGTCTTCCTTGGTAACACCCATCCCGCAGTGCAACTGGGCTTTCTTGCCAGTTTCCCCAAGCGGCATTTGACCGTTGCCGACACGATGGACCTCTGGATCAACATCGCCAAGCCCGACTTGCTCGTTCTGCTCCGCAGCGTTGATGGGCTGGCACTCAACAACGACGAAGCCGAACTGCTCACTGGCAAGCAGAATCCGGTCACAGCGGCCCGACACATCCTCGAAATGGGGCCGCGCTTTGTTGTGGTCAAGAAGGGCGAGCACGGGTGCATTCTGGTGCATCGCGACGGCATCGCCGCCCTGCCAGCCTATCCAACCGAAACCGTCATCGACCCAACCGGCGCTGGTGATAGTTTCGCGGGCGGCATGATGGGCAGCCTGGCGGCATCGGGCCTAGATACCAAGTTGGACCTTGGTTCCTTCGAGAATGTCCGCAAAGCGCTGGTATACGGAACCGTGACGGCAAGTTTTACCGTCGAGAGTTTCAGTCTTGACCGCCTCGTCAAACTAACCCGGCCCGATCTCGACGCTCGCTTCAATGAGTACGCGGCGATGGTGCGAGTCTAAATAGTCTGAACACGCCGCCTCAACACATAGGGTGACAATCGCAACAGCCTTCCTCCCCGACACTCAGACATGGGCCGAGTTCTATCCAGAAATCTTCGACAACCAAACGCATTGGGTCGTCGACAAGCGCTGCTCCAACACTCTTCGTTTCATCATCCACTTCGGCGATGTAGTTAACCATGGTGACCGACTGAACGAATCAGGCCAGCCTGATCTACTTACTTGGCACCAATACCGGCTGCTCCCACTCCATGATCTTCCTGCGCCCGTAGTACATGCTCTTGATGTACCCACCCTTGGGCACACGGAAAATCAGCCACAGCGTCTGGTCATTGCGTGAGGCGCGAAGCTCGGGTGCTTGCGCTAAGCCGCGCAGTCCCAGCGTCGGCTCCAGCAAGTAGGCCCGTTGCCCGCTGTCCTCATACAAGAATCCCGAAGCACCGACCTGCTGCCCATCCACAAGAAGTACTGGCGGGACCGTCCGCTCGGCCATGTCGAGGCTGCGTCCAAACAGGCTGGTGCGAATGCTCGCATCGATCCTGACACGCACCCACATGTTCTCGGTTTCTGGCTCGAAGAGCATCATGATGCCCTGCTCGGTCCCGCCCGATTTGGGTGATGCCCACTTGTGCTGCCCGCCCGCCACCATGCCGCCATCAATATCCGCCATGCCCTCGCCCGGAATCGGAAAGGGCAACTTGGGACCAAATGTCAGGCGATTGCCCGCCGGGTCATTGGCCTGAATGTTGACGACCAGCCGCGCCTCGCCCTCTGGTGGTTTGGTGGACGAAAGCGTCGGAGTTGGATTTGTTGCGATCACTCCATTCGGATTACTCGTCGCTACTTTGCCAGCGCTGATGATCGAACCCACGATCAGGAGCAGCAGCACCGATCCCACCAGGACAAAAATGATGATCCACTTGACCTTGTTGGCGGAAACACCATCCTCTGCATCCTCCACTGGAGGACCAGCAGCGCGTTTGGGAATCTTGCTTGCCTGGTATGCCACCTTGCATTGTTAGGTACCTTCCGCCCGCAACGAACGCCCCAACAACTTTCCGCATGGAACATGTTCCGGGACCGCCTTTCTCAATTTTCGCTGGGTTTTCGTATTTTGTGCTCACAATCCGCCTAGCTACGAACCGGATCGAGCGAGTCTCTCGAATCAGTTACACTCCCCACGTTCCCAGCACTTCAACCAGTGTTTCCAATCTCGCGCTCCTGGTCCTTGTGATACCTTTCCCCGCGGGTCTTCGTTCGTATGGGCAATCCTTCCGTTCCAAACCAGTCCGGTCACACCGTTGAGGAGCATCAGCCGCTCCCGGCATCGCTCGAGCAGCGCCGTTTCATCTCGCAACTGCTGGTCGCTTCGGTCGACCAGACTTCCTCAGTTGCCGCGACCGCTTTCCTTGATCGCTGGCCCGACATCATCCCGCGCTACAACCCCATGGCCTTCGACCGCTGGAAGGAGAGTTTCTCCGGGCGCATCATCGATCTTGCCAGCGCGATCATGTCGGGCACGCCCGGCGTCTTCGTCGATCAAGTCGCCTGGGCCCGTGTCGCCTTCCAAACCCGCGGCGTGCCCGCCGATGACCTTGCCCGCAGCCTCGACATGCTTGGCGAAGTGCTCGAACGTTTCCTCCCCGATCAGGATGAGAGCGTTGTCCAGCACTACCTGCGGACCGCTGGCAAGTCGCTCTACCAGCCCTTCGTGGAGCCTCCGACCTCACTCTCCATTCAAACCCCGCAAGGAGGGCTGGCCGCCCGATTCCTGCTTGCAACGCTCGAAGGCGAACGCCTCGAAGCCTCGCATCTGGTTCTCGATGCGGTGCGAACGTCCAAACTGACTGTCCGCGACGCCTATGAGCATGTGCTGATGCCCGTGCTGCGCGAGGTTGGACGCCTCTGGCACATCAATGACCTGAGCATCGCCGAAGAGCACTTTGTGTCCGCCACCACGCAACTGACAATGGGGCAACTCTATCCATACCTGACCCGCGCTCCTCGCAACGGCAAGACCGTCGCCGCGGCCAGCGTCGAGGGCAACACCCACGACATAGGTGTGCGCATGGTCGCCGACTACTTTGAGATGGCCGGCTGGCGCGTCATCTATCTCGGCGCAAACGTCCCACCCGCCGATCTCGCGCTCGCCGTCGATCACTTTAACGCCGATCTGCTCTGCTTGAGCGCATACTTGCCGACGCAACTTCTCGCAATCGAGGAGGCTATCAAAGCAACTCGATCCACCGATCGCGGTGCGCGCGTTCACATCCTCGTGGGTGGCCCTGCCTTCTCCAGGACCGGCGCGACGTGGCGTGAACTTGGTGCCTGTGCCTACGCCGCTGATGCCAACGCTGCGGTGCTCGAAGGTGCGAGGCTTGTTGGGCTGTAGACTGCGCGGGGCGGGGCATGGGGGATGGG
>CAYRPC010000063.1:0-16900 GCA_964425995.1 uncultured Phycisphaeraceae bacterium | reverse complement strand
GATGCTATTCGCGCCCCCACACCGACCGGTTGCGCGGTTTTGGGATAGCCTCTAGATTGCTCATGTGGAGTGTGGGAGATTGCAGCCCCTGCTAAAGGTAGACCGGGTTGAGGAGACAGATCACTCTCTAGGTCGCATGATCTCCATTCTTAAATCATTATATATAAGTCGACCAGTCGACGGTCGCCAGGTAGTCCACTTGCCTTCGAGATTAAAACCAACGTATCCCAGCCAGTGGATGATAATTCTATCACTGCTGTCGGTTTTTCCATTGCAAGAAATATGGGTCATGACTAGCTGAGCCTACCAGAATGTTCCGAGATAGGCTTATTTCCAGTGCAAAACCGCTATGTCGTGCGTTCACGAGTTTCGGAGCATGTTTTTCGTCGGTTCGCACGGCATGTGGCCGTCGATCTGACGGCGGTGCAGACCGCGCAGCTCACCGGGCTCAAGCGCAACACTGTCAACCGATTGCTCGCGTGCCTGCGCGAACGCATGGCACAGGCGTGCGAACTCGAACGCTCTTTCAGAGGCCATGTTGAGGTTGACGAAAGTTACTTCGGACCGCGGCGCGTCAAGCGCAAGGCCGGCCGCGGTGCGGGTCGCAAGACAATCGTCTTCGGCATCTGCAAACAGCACGGCAAGGTGTACACCGAGGTGGTCGAGAACTGCTCGAAAGACGTGATTCTAGCCGCGATTCGAGGGAAAGTGGACCTGCATTCGGTCATTCACTCCGATGGCTTCAAGAGCTACGGTGGCCTGGTGGACATGGGATACAAAAAGCACCGGCGTGTCGATCACGCACGCAATGAGTTCAGCAGCAGAACCATTCGTGGCAACCACATCAACGGCATCGAAGGCTTCTGGGGATACGCAAAGACACGCCTCGCCAGGTTCCGAGGCATACACCCAAGCACCTTCTACCTCCACTTGAAAGAATGCGAGTTCCGCTACAACCACCGCCGCCAAGACCTGTACCATGCCATGCTTAAACTGTGTCGAGACAACCCGCTCAGCTAGTCATGACCCAAAATATATTGCCCGTTCGATCTTTATTTATGTTTTGAATACACTTCAATTTTATTTTATCAAAGCTACCAAATCACGGCTCGTTGTCAAGAGAGTTTTGGATGATTCGTGCTGTGAGACGTTTTCATGCACTGTATGAAATCGTTTGTCCTCGCCAATCCCGCCATGCTGTTTGTGCATTCTTCATAATGGTCCAATGATGCAGATCGTTTGCTGCCAATGCATCTCTCTCACTCGATCCTGTCTCTTGTCCTCAACCAGCGCAGAAACACACACCATATTGCCCCTGCGAATCATCGTCCTGCTCCGCTTGCTCGACGCGTCTCCCGTTCGGACAGTCCCGTCGCGGATGCACTTCCCAGTATTCAAGTCACACCACTACCCTCGTTCATGCCCCTCGATATCCCTGCCATCCAAGCCCTCCTCCGCGAACGCCAGATCGATGCCTGGCTGATCCACGACTTCCGTGGTTCCAACTCGGTGCTCACGTTGCTCATGGGCAAGTCGTATACCTCGCGCCGCGCCATGCTCTTCATCCCCGCACGCGGGACGCCCACCATCACCTGCAGCCTGCTCGATCGCAACGCCTTCGAGAAGTTTGCCGCATCGATGGGCATCAACGTGCATCTCTATATCTCCTGGCGTGAGATGCAGTCATGGATGGGCAGTGTCCTGGGCCTGTGCAAGCGCGTTGCGATGGAATACGCGCCGGGCTGCACCCTGCCTGTGGTCAGCATCGTCGACGCGGGCACCATCGAACTAGTTCGCTCCTTTGGCGTGGAGGTCGTCTCCTCCGCCGATGTCTTGCAACTGACGGTTGCACGCTGGTCTGAGGATGCACTCACCATGCACCACAAGGCCAGCGCCGAGGTCGCCCGAATCAAGGATGATGCCTTCGCGTTCATCAAGTCCAGCCTGTTGGCTGGCAATGCAATCAACGAGTACCAGGTCCAGCAGCGCATCATGGATAACTTCCGCGCCGCAGGGCTTGAGTCAGAGCATGGTCCCATCGTCGGCGTCAACGAGCACGCGGGCGATCCGCACTTTGAAGTCTCCGCGACCAATCCCAGTCCGATCCGCAAGGGTGATTGGGTGCTTATAGACCTCTGGTCCCGGTATCCGGGCGAAGAGAACATTTTCAGCGACATCACCTGGGTCGGCTACTGCGGCACCACTGTCCCAGCAAAACATCGCCAGGTCTTTGAAGTTGTGCGTGCCGCACGCGATGCGTCGGTGACGTGCTGCCAGGACGCGTGGAAAGCCAAGCGTGCCTTGCAAGGCTGGGAACTTGACGATGCCGCTCGCCTGACCATCATCAACGCCGGCTTTGAGAAGGGCATCCGCCATCGCACCGGCCATAGCCTCTCGCCCGGCCCGCGCGTCCATGGCCTGGGCTTCAACCTTGATAATCTGGAGACGCGTGAGACCCGCGAGGTGCTGCCCGGCCTGGGCTTCACCATCGAGCCGGGAATATACCTTCCCGAAGCGCCCGACCGTCTGGGCGTTCGCCTCGAGATCAATATGTATATCGATGCAGCAAAGGGTCCGCTGATCACCAGTTGCCTGCAGGATGAGATCGTGCTCTGCGGGTAATTCGCAAGTTTGTGATAGCACCAAGCCATGCTTGACTTTCTGTCACTTGCCCGGCTCATCGCGCAACCCAACCAGCGCTTGTGCCGTACCATCGGTCCATGGCCAAGCGCCGCACCGTCCCACTCTTTGACTTGCTCTCGCGCCGCGATGAGTCTGCCTCAGGCCCATCATCCCCGCCTGTCGCCAGTGATCAGTCTGGCCAAGCTGCGCACTTTTCGCCATACGTTCGCGCGAATGGCACAACCAAGCCGGTCATCCGCCTTCCGCTCAAGCCCTCATCCGAACAAATTGCTGAGCCCGAATCGGTGATCGAGGCCAAGCCAGCGATGCCTGAGACTGCTGTCCGAGTCGAGACACGCACTCGCGGAACAATTTTACAGCCTGCCCATCGCCATGTGGGCAATACCTCCACTATTCATCCCCAACCCCACCCGACATCCGCTCCCGCCGAGCACAACGCCCAGTCGGCTGGCATGCCCGATGCGTGGGCATCTCGGGACTTGCGCGTGCCCCGCTTTGGACTGTGGATACTTCTCTTTCTTTCAATCTGCGCGGCGTTTATTGTCTGGGGTGTTGCGTACAAACTCGGATTTGACTCTGGTAAGCAAAGCACCGAAGGTCTTTTGCGACGGGATCCGCCGCCGATGATCCTCGAACCGAGTCTGGCAGATGAAAAAAACCCGACCAAGCCTGCGAAATCCGAGGGCATGGGTTCCCTGGGCACGGTCACACCAGAGCCGCTGGATCGACCCAAGACCAATAGCAGCGAAGTCGCAAGCCAAACAAGGACAGGCACTTCCGCCAAGCAGCCGGGGGATATCGTTTTGCCCCAAGGCTCGCTCCTGGGCTACTTTGATGAGCCCGCGTTTGTCACCGATGTCTTATTGACGAACGGGTGGGATCGTCAAGCCCCACGAGTTCTCGGACTGAACTATTTATGGCTGGGAAAAATGCCCCGACAGGATGCGGGCGAAGCCGTGGTCTTTCTGGGAGCGAACGGGATTGAGGCCTTCGCAACGCCCGTGCTGGACAATTCGCCACGAGCAGGCAAGGATACCTCCCTTCCCAAGAATCTGCCCGCGCAGTACAAGGTATGGGTGGGACCGGGTTTGTCGGGCGGGGATTTAAAACTTCGCAAGGGCGAAGCATTGGAAAAGCGGATCGAGCAACTCGGACAGTTTTGGAGCAAGACCGCGAAGAAGCGCTACGACTTCCGCAAGCCGCTCTGGGTCAAGTTCGACGAAAAGTAAGCGTTTGTTCAGTCAAGTCGGTTTGTTCAGTCAAGTCAGTTCGTTCAGTCAAGTCAGTCAGCATTGTGCGGGATCGGGTCGCCTGGTGGGCAAGCCTGTCTCGGACCAGTCACCAGGAGTTTGACCATGAGCATGGATCCCAGCCTTCGTACCAGCACAACCGGCGTCGGCAAACGCAGCGTGATGACCCGCGCCGAGCGCGTCTCCAAGATGATGACCGACAAGAAGTTTGATCCCAAGAAGGACAAGGCCCTGGGCATTCCCAAGACGCTGGCTGGCAAGGCCTGATATTGAGAATCTGATATTGAGAATGTGTGAACAGGCTCTCCGGCGAATCGAACGCTGGCGACGGATTGGCCCGATACTCCATCCATGGGTTTGCTCCGTTCTATTCGCTCTCGCTTGGCCCATGGCAGGTTGCGCGCCATGCTGGGCGGGCTGGGCGTAGGGGCCAAAATCACCAACCCGGTCCTGATCCACGGGGGCCAACGCATCTTCCTGGCTCGCAACGTCGCCATCCGCGACTTTGGTCGGCTCGAAGCCGCCGACCGTCATGGGATCAAGGGGGAGATACATATTGGCGAGGGGACTACCGCCGAGATGTATCTGCATGTCGGCGCCGCCCAGCGAGTGACGATTGGCAAGGACGTGCTGATCGCCAGCCGGGTCTACATCACCGACCATGACCACGCGTGGCCACCTGGGAGCGCGGATGACGATGGTCGCCTGCATGCCAGGCCAGTTGAGATTGGCGACCGCTGCTGGCTGGGCGAGGGGTGCGTGATCCTCAAGGGCGTGACGCTGGGAGAGTGTTGCGTGGTCGCGGCCAACGCGGTCGTCACGAAGAGTTTTCCCGCAGGCAGCATGCTTGCGGGCGTTCCGGCGAAGGTCATCAAGACCTACGACTTCGAACGTCGCGAGTGGGTCAAGCATTCGTCGAAGTAACGCTGCGATATCTACACAGTGCCAGCGAACTGGGGGCGGGGTGTCTGCTGGGTTTGCGTGGTCGTGTCGCGCATGCGACGCGATGTCGCGATCTGTGATACTTCTTGCGAGACGCCACTGTGCGAGATGCCCAGACGGTCGCAGATCATCCGCGTCGAAATCTGGGCGGAGAGGAAGATCGTTGGCAGGCCGCTGCCCGGATGGGTGCCGCCGCCAACGAGGTAGACATTGTCGAGGCCTGCGAGATGGTTCTGCGGGCGCCAGTGGAGCATCTGGCCCAGGTTGTGGGCGAGGTTGAAGGTCGCACCCTTGTTGATGCGCTGCTGCTTCCAGGTATCGGGCGTGTAGACAACTTCCTGCTCGATGCGGCCGCGCAGGTCAACACCCATCTGATCCGCAACCTGTTGCAATGCGAGTGCGCGGTACGCGGGCATGGCCTTGGCCCAATCAATCGGCGCGTCGCAATTAGGCGTGGGTATCAGCAGGTAAATACTCGACTTGCCCTTGGGGGCGAGCGTGGGATCAATCCGGCTGGGATTGCAGACGTAGACGCTGGGATCTTCGGAGACGCGCCCGCCGCCCGGATCTGAGCCGCAGATGTCGCGAAGGTTCTGCTCGTAGTTCGCGGAGACGTAGATGGTGTGGTGGGGAAGTTGGACCTCACCATCCACACCCAGGTAGAGCATCGCGGTGGAGCAGGAGTACTTCTTCTTGTTGAGTTGTTCGGGCTGCTCGCTGCGTCGCAGGCGCTGCTGGACACTTGCTGGAATCAGCGACTGCAAGGCATGAGTGGCATCGGCGTTGAGGACCACAAAGTCGTGCTTTGGTGTCGTGCCGGCCAAGGGACCATCGCCACCGATCACAACTCCGCGCGCGACCGGCTCATCCTTGTGGTTGGTATCAAACTCAACGCCTTCGACGGGCGCACCACAATGGATCGTTGCACCAGCGTTGACGGCTACGCGGGCCAGCGCCTGCATCAGTTCGTGGCATCCACCCTTGGGATGCCAGATGCCGTACTCATACTCGATGAAGGGCAGGATCGTGAAGAGGCTAGGGCATTCGAAGGGGCTCATGCCCAGGTACTTGCTCTGGAAACTCACGGCAAGTCGCACCTGCGGATGTTCGAAGTACTCGCCCAACTGATCGTGTACCGATTGCCAGGGCTTGAGGATCGGGCCTACGCGCAGCGTGTCCTTCCACGTCGCGCTCGAAAACAGATCCAGGGGCGAGCGCATGGGGTTGCGAAGGATGCTCTCGGAGAGTTGGAGTTTCTTACGATTGTCGTTGATGAAGCGCTTGAACGCATCGCCATCGCGCGGGTTGATCGCACTGAGGCGACGTGACATCTCCTCGATGTTCTGCGTGGCATCGAGAATGATGTTCGAATCACGAGACATCGCCCCGCCGCCTGCGTTCCCCGTGCCGGCCTCCAGTGAGCGCCCCAGCACAAGGCGATACATCGGGTCCAATCGAGTGAGTTCGACCTCGTCGGCGAGGCGCGTGCCAGCGGCGGCAAAGACCTCATCCAGGACATAAGGCATCATGAAGAAGGTCGGCCCGCTGTCGAAGCGATAGGGACCAGCGTGAACATGGGCGGTTCGGCCACCGATGGCGGCGGCGGCCTCATAGACCGTCACATGGACACCACTGGACGCGAGCAGGACCGCTGAGGCCAGCCCGCCCGGGCCAGCACCAACGATGGCGACGGAAGGGACTGAGCGTGCCGAGGATGACGTTGGTGCGGTGTGCGGCATGCGCGAAGCAGTGTGAAACGGTCAACAGGTCCGAGAGCGTGCCGTTGTTGGAGTAAACTTCGGCACGGATGGTACAACTTCGCCCAAGTCCCCGAACCGGATGCCCACGCTAGGCGCGATAGTCCGATGGGTTTCCGATACTGTAAATTGATACGATGGAGATTGTACGAAAAAAGCATGTCAGGGAGGCGGCATATAGGCAATGAGCAACGTCGACGGACCAACTTGGGCCAATATTCCTATCGAGCAACGTCTCGCGTGGCTGCTGCAGTTCCAGCGGCTGGTCGCGGCCCACCAGCCCCGCCTGTGCCAGTTGATGCAAGAAGAGGTCGCCAAGCCACTGCATGTGGGCCTGATGGCCGATGTCGCCGGGCTGCTCGCGGCCTGCAAGTGGCTCCACCAGCGCGGGCCGGGACTGCTCCGCGAACGGGTCGTCGCCGACGCACCCTTCTGGCTTTCGGGGCTGCGAGTTGTCGAACGCCGGATGCCGGTCGGACGGGTGGGCATTATCGCGACCTGGAATTATCCGGTGCAACTGCTGGGTATCCAACTCATTCAAGCACTGCTCCCGGGAAACACAGTCGTTGTCAAGCCGAGCGAGCGATCGCCACGCACCCAGTCAAGACTCATGGAACTCGCCATCGAGGCCGGCCTGCCTGCGGGCACGCTGACCTGGACCGGAGCCTCGCGCGAGGCGGGCGCGAACATGCTGGCAACCCAGAAACTCGACCATGTGATTTTCACGGGCAGCACCGAAGTGGGCCAGCGAATTGCCCAGGCACTCGCCAAGACCATGACGCCCGCGACGCTCGAACTTTCGGGCCGCGACAGCGCTTTCGTCCTCGACGATGCCGATCCAAAACTCGCCGCCAAAGCGCTCTGGGCCGCGATCACCATCAACGCAGGTCAGACCTGCATGGCCCCACGCCGGGCGCTGCTGGTGGGAGGCCAGCGCACGTACGACATATTCGTTGAGCAACTCTCCAAACTCGCGGCCAGAGCCGCGCCTGTGGAGATGATCGACGAGTACGCGGCCCAGAAGTGCAAGGAACTGGCCAGCAAAGCGCTCGCCAACGGCGCGGTAGATGTCGCTTCGCTCGCCAAGCACGGACCCGCACCAGCCAGCGAGGGCTCGGTCGGCGATGAGACGCTCAATCGTCGCTTCAAGCCCACGGTGCTGGTCAATTGCAACCCGACGACGGAGGCGGTGGATGGGCGACACTTTGGCCCGCTGCTCTGCGTGGTGCGGTGCGTGAACCTTGAAGAGGCGCTCGCGATCCATCGCAAGTGCGACCAGCACTTGACGGCGAGTGTCTTCACCAAGGCAGAGAAAACCGGGCACCTGCTCGCGGAGCGACTGGGCGCGACCAACATCATGATCAACGACTGCATCATGCCCTCCGCCCATCCGGGCGTGAGCATCGGTGGGCGAGGGCTGTCTGGTATGGGAGTGTCAAGGGGCGAAGAAGGCCTGCTGGCCATGACGCGCCCGATGTATGTTTCCACCAGCAAACGCGGCATCGCAAGCCTGGCCAAGACACCCAGCAACTGGCAGATCACAATGCTTGGCAAGTTGATCCGCTGGTGGTATGGTGCGGGCAAGGCTGCCAAGGGCGCATCGCCATTGGGCGGCGCATCGGGCTTGCCTGCTGGCGGAGTTTCGAGCCTGGGAGGAAATAGCGCAGCCGCGCCCACCGGCCCGCTGCCCGTCGTCGACGACTCGCTGGGCACTTCTAAGCAGATCCTGCATAGCCAACAGACCTTTGGCAGTTCTGGCAATCGCATGAGCGGCGCTGCATAGTCATGCAGTGTCGAGCCAGCCAACTCGTGATGCGCGTGTGATAACGTGCTGAATCAGCGCTGCTTCTTCATGTCATATGCGCTGCCGGTGCCTTCCTTGGCAAGAGCGAATGACGCTGCGAGCAGGGCGAGGAACGATCCGCTCGTGGCTTGCTGACATGGTGCATTATGACGTGACGAAGCATCTTGCCCGAACCTTCGAGTCGATGAGCGTGGTCCTGTTCCGCGAGGGCTGCGCTGTTGCCAAAGTAGATGTTGACGTAGGCCCCACTTCTCGCTGATGGCGAAGAGGGCAAGCCCGTCATCAACTCGACACGCTCTGAACGGATGCCCCGCCATGAACTTCAATGCACCACGCCGATAGCCCCCAGGGCCAAGCCGCCCAGCACTACAACGCATATGCCCACGTACAACCAATCCCGCTCGCTTGCGAACAGCACGAGCGACGCCAACACGCGAAGGATGGGCGTCGCCATGAGCACCAGTGCGCTCGCGAGCATGATCGCCTGCGCATCGATGCCGCTGCTCTTTGCCACATCGCTGATGGCGCTGGGCGATCCGGCAACGAAGACTCGCAGTGATCGGGGATCCATCAATTCGCTATTGAGCATCGCCCATCCCAGCCCGATGATGCCCAGCACCAGCGCCAGCAGCGTGCCCGCGTTGAGCAGCATCGCCAGGGTGGTGCGGAGCCGGGCGTGTCCGCTTGGGATGGAGTAGTTGTGGGGTTGGCTCATGGCATTGCTCCCCCAAGATTCTTGCCCAGCAAGCCGACCATCGACGCGCCCTTGAAGATCATCTGCACACCTGCTACCCCGACAATGATCGCGAAAACCACTCGCAGCGTGCTCACCTTGATTCTGGGCAGCAGTTTCGCGCCCAGGAACGAACCGCACATCGCCCCGATCGCGACCGGCGCAACAAGTCCCGGCTCGAGCTGACCCCGATGCAGATAGATGCCCACGCTGGCCGCGGCGGTGACACCGATCATGAAGTTGCTGGTTGTGGTTGAAACCTTGAAGGGCAGGCGCATGAGTTTGTCCATGGCCAGAACCTTGACGATGCCGCTGCCAATGCCCACCATCGCCGACAGCACGCCCGCGCCGAACATGATGATAAAGCCGAGGGGCAGACGACTGACCAAGTACGACTTGGGACCAGTCGGCGTAGGCTCGGTCGAATGCAGTCGCAGCCTGGTTTCCAAGGTGGCTGGGGCGTGGGGCCCATGGGTCGAGTCCGCCTCTGCTGCTGCTTGCGATCCCTTTTCACGTTTCGTGCTCGAGTTCCAAGCTGTCCACAGCATGACCACGCCAAAAATCAGGGCGATCATGCCCGTCGGCACCCGAGCCGCGAGCAATGCACCAGCGACCGCCCCAAAGACCGTCGCCACTTCTAACACCATCGCCAGGCGCAGATTCGTAAATCCATCCCGTACATACGCCGCAGCGGAGCCAGAACTGGTCGCAATGACGGCAATGAGCGACGCGCCGACGGCGTATCGCAGGTCGATGCCAAAGCCCAGTACCAGGATGGGCGTGAGGATGATGCCACCACCCAAGCCCGTCAGCGATCCCACCAACCCCGCTAATGCGGAGGTGCAAAGAACCAGCAGGATGAAGACCTCGTTGGACAAGAATAATGGCTGCGAGAAGGGGATCGGAGGACGTAACCCAGTCTATCGACGCAGTAAGCCCACTGAACTAAGTCGGGATTTTTCAGGAACCAAACCGAATCAAAGCGGTACAACCCATGGCGGATGTCCCCTTGAGTCATCCAGCGGTCGGTTCAGCACGTGTGGGGTCTCTAATTGCTCTGCTTGTACCCCAAACAGCCATGCTTGCCCGCCGAACTTGCTTGCCCGCTAACTTGCTTGCCTGCTAACTTGCTCGCCCGCCAACCGGCGATCAACCGATATCACCCGGCGTGCGGATAGTACCAACATCCGTTATCTTTCCAGTGACCAAAATCCAGGTTCGAGACCAACCAAATTGGGCACACACCGCTTCGAGCATGCTCCTATGACGATCAAGCCTTCGGTAGTCCTTGCTTCGCTCCTGATCGCGGCCTCCAGCCTCGCGCAAACCGCTCCGACCGGGACCGGAGGCGCGACAACATCCGGAGCCCCATCGGATGCTGCCAAGGCCGCCGCCAATCCCAGCCTCTGGGATTACATCATGGATGGCGGGGTTGTCAGTTTCCTCCTGATCGGACTCTCGATCGTGGCTGTTGCGATCTGCATCCGCAATATCATGCTGATTCGCATGTCCAAGCAGGCTCCGCCCGAGATAACCCAGCGCCTCACCACCCTGGCCCAATCGGGCAATATTGGCGAACTCGCCAACTTTTGCAACAATCCAGACAACGACAGTTTTCTGACGAAGGTCTGCGCTGCTGCGCTGGCCCGATGCCAGAGTTCGCCCTTTGGCCTGATGGAGTTTCGCGCCGGGGTCGAGGATGCTGGTCCGAGCGAGGTAGATCGGTTGCATCGAACCAACGACGGCCTGGCGATCATCGCCGCTGTGGGTCCGATGCTGGGCCTGCTGGGCACGGTCATCGGCATGGTCGGAGCGTTCCGAGCAATCGGCACCATGACCGGTGCCTCGCGATCGAGCCAACTTGCGGTGTACATGTCGATGGCACTTGTCAATACGGCACAGGGCCTGGTAGTCGCGATTCCCTGCACCATCGCTTATGCCCTTCTGCGCAGACAGGTGGACTCCATGGCCGGACATCTGGGCATCATGCTCGAACGCATCACGGGCCTGATACAGACCCATGCGCAGGCGGCTCGGACGCCCGGCCGGCCGCCCAATCCGCTGGCGATGAGCAGCATCACGACAGGAAGCGGAGCGGGACCGACTGGTGTTGGCGCCGTGGGTGTTGCGACAGCCCGCCCCTAGTTCTTTATACCCAGGTTTTTTTACCTAGTTCGTCGTAAGTAAGTACGTTGGACTTAGCACCAATCCACCCGGGCATGAACCATGCGATTGATGGGCCGTCGAAAAATCGAAGAAGCCTCGTTCGATCTCACACCGATGATCGACGTGGTGATGCTGCTCATCGTCTTCTTCACGCTGACATCGCAGTTCTCCAGGACGGAGCAGGCCCCTTTGGATCTTCCGCCCGAATCGGGCGATCCGGGTCGTGTCGAACCTGTGAATGCCCTCACCATCGACCTCGACGCGAATGGCCAGCCCGCGATCCTGGGCTCGCGCGTCTCGATCATTGAATTGGCGCAGCCCTTCTGGCTGGGGACTGACCCCGCAGGAATTGAGGTCATTGTCCGTGCGGATCGGTTGTGCCCGGTCAGCAAACTCAATGAAGTCGCACGCACGCTCCAGGTCGCGGGCGTCACGAGATGGAAACTCGCGACCGCTCCTGAAGGTAAGTAAAATAAGCCAGAACTTCAGTTCATTCAAGCCAGCACAATCGAGACGTTGTTCACCCTCCCATGCGACTCACACGACGAAAAAACAAAGGGCCGCTCGACCCCGCCGAATTGCGGCTGCCGCTGATCGCGCTGATTGATGTCGTGCTCTTCCTGCTCTTCTTTTTCATCATCGCAGGCAATATTTCCGCCGAGGAGTCTGAATTGAGCAGCACGCTCCAGGTGCAGAAACAGGGCCAGGGTCGGGGCGGGAAGTTGATCAGCCAGCGACTTTCTGTTGAGCCAGATGCCTCGGGGGCTGTTGTGTATCGCGTGGGCGACCGCACCATCAAGAACCGCCAAACCCTTGAGAACCTGCTCGCAGCCCTCCCCAAAGACCCTGGCATCTCCATCCGCGTCGATCCGCGCCTCACGACCGATGCTGCCGCGGCGGCGATTCAGGCGACACGCAACGCGGGGTTTACCAAGATCACGTATGTGACTGGCAACTAGAAGTTCGGGAGTGGAACTTCAGGACTAAAACTTCAAGATAATACTGAACTGCAAACCCTGGTTGCCCCCGCCATACTCAAACTTGGAGGGCGAATCGCCGTCGCGCAAGTCAAACTCCGCCGCGCGATAGCCGATTTGCACGCCGAAGTTGGGATGTGGCTCCCATGCAAACCCTGCAATCACATCACCCGTGGTTGCTGTCGCGTCTCCATGGGGGAGCGTTGCGAGCGCGAGTGTCAGATCGATGACGAATTCCTCGTACAGGCGCAACGACCACTTCCCGCCCACTCGTGGCAGCAGGAATGTATTGGAATACTCCGTGCTTTCGTCGCCCAGAAAGATCAGGTCGGGCGCGGGCGTTCGTCGAATATTCCAATCGATATCGATCACTTGCGCCCCAACGAACAGGGCAATCTCCGACTCCATGGGCAGTACGCCGCTCTGGGAGCGGTGGTCGCTCTTGACGTGATAGACGCGAGCGCCAGCCTCGATCTCCAAACTGCCAAAGTCAAAGGACGAGACCAGTTCGGACGTCGAATTGAAGGCAACCCCGCCGATCTGTCCGCTGCGACCGACGATGGTTTGCTGGTCATCGCCCAGGACATAGCCCCGAATGGAGACGCGATACACCTCGCCGAAGAACAGATGCGCCTCGCCAATGGGCACTATGTTGGGGCTGTCAAATCCGAGTTCATCAACCTCAATTTTCTCGCCATTGCCAAGTTCGCCCGGGCTTGGCATGCGCAATCGCCCTCCGATGCCCAAGTACCAGACGCCCGGCTCAATCCGCAGTCGCCATACATCCTCCGACAGGACGATCGCGTCGGGCTCCTTTGTTTCATATGACAGTGAAGCCTTTTGCTGAAGGGCCTCGCCACCACGCTCCGCCTCGACCTGCTGCGGGGCCGACGCTTGCTGCGGGGTTGACGCTTGCTCCAGCTGCGTAGCCGTTGCCATGCTTGAATTCACTGCGCAAGTGACCACGACGGCAACAACTCGCAACGATTCAGGCAGTGTGTAGTCTGTTTCGCGGTTCAATGGACGATCTCCTGTGGCTTTGGCCTGCCCAACCTCCTCGCAGACACCGAGAGGCTAGCGTTCTTGCGTGACGCGAGACGGAAAATCATCAACCAGAGCAACGCCCCCGAGCCCGCTTCCAAAGCCAGACTGGCTTCGTCCGGGCTTGCTTGCCTTGTCCATAGAAACCAGCAATCCCAGCGGCATCTGTCCGCCCGTGCTAGGCATCCCGGGAGTGGCAAAGTCGTTCCTTGGTGTCGCACTTGCCCGCTGGGAGGAGCATGCCTGGCAACCCCTGCATGTCGAGCCATTGGCGCAGGAGACCCCACAGCACGACGACCTCGCTCGCTGTATCGAGCGCTGCTGCAACGCTTCGAGCGTGCAGCCTCGACAACTCCGCGTCATCGCTGTTTCTGCTGGTCCGGGGGGCTTCACAAGCGTTCGCATTGCCATCGTCACGGCCAAGATCATGGCCGAAGTCACGGGCGCGATATGCATACCTGTGCCCACGTGTCACGCCCTCGCCGCTCAGCACGCGCACCTCCTCAAGAACGCAGTCGCTGCTCCCTTTGGTGTTGCACTGGCGAGCAAAGGGGCGGACACGTTCCTGACAGTCTTCGATGCGGACGCTCAGCCGGTGCGCCAGGGCACGCTCTGTGACGCCGCGAGACTGATCACGCTGGTTGAGCGCAGCCAGATCACGGCCCTGATCGCAGACCGGTTTCTCCCGCCCGCGATGCTGGAGCAGGCAACCCTGCTGGGCCTTCGCATTTTCGAGCCGGCATTCCACCCGCTCGCGGTGCTGGCTGCTGCGGTGCGCTGCCAACCTGTCGACCCGATCCACCTCATGCCAATTTATCCGCGAGAGCCCGAAGCCGTGACCAAGTGGCGTGCGATGCGCCATTGATGATGTTGGGATGTTCTGTGCCGTCGACCACCCGAATCACGCTCCGCCCCCTCAACCTCCAGACGACGTTCCAACATTGTCGATGATGTCTTTCATCTCCCGCACCGCTGCTCGCAGGCCCACGTAGATTGCCCTGCTCACGATTGCATGCCCGATGTGCAACTCACGCACGCCAGCAATGGCCGCGATCGCCCGCACGTTGGTGTAGTTCAAAGCATGTCCAGCATTGCACTGCATCCCCGACGCGATGACGCGCATGCACGCCCGCGCCACTCTCGCCAACTCGCCGCCACTCGTGCCCTCGCCGCCCATGCCCCCGCGCCCGCGCGCAGAACCCTCACGGCCAGCGAAGGCTCGTGCATATGGACCAGTGTGCAATTCGCAGATATCAAACCCGGTCGCTGCGGCCGCATCAATCTGCTGCTCGTCTGGATCGATGAACGCCGAGACCAATGCGCCGCCCGCGCGCAGTTGCTGTACCACGTCCTTCATGCGGACTGCTTGCCCCGCAACATCCAACCCACCCTCGGTCGTCACTTCGTTGCGCCCCTCGGGCACCAGCATTGCCGAGTGGGGCTTGATCCTGGCGGCGATGGCGATCATCTCATCGGTCGCGGCCATTTCCAGATTGAATCGAACCTGAACGAGACTGCGAAGCAGTTCGACATCGCGATCGGTCACATGCCGACGATCTTCGCGCAAGTGCACCGTGATGCCATCGGCCCCGCCCACCTCGGCCTCATGGAACGCCCGCACCACGTCCGGCTCGCCATACTCATGCTCACCCTGAGACACAGCATCGCCGCCCGCGGGCACGCGATATCGCGCCTGGCGCAGCGTGGCGACATGATCGATATTCACGGACAATTGCGGCATCATCAATGGTAGTGCCAATTGTGCAATCCACCGCCGCTTCTTACCAAGCAAACCTGCTGTCACCCCCAGGCTCACCCCCACTATCCTCCACCATGCGCCTGCTCTTCCTGCCCGTGGGGTCCCACGGCGACATCCACCCCTACATCGCCATCGCGCAGGCGCTCAAGACACGCGGGCACGAGGCCATCCTGCTCGCCAACCCATACTTTCAACATGTGATCGAGGACGCTGGGGTTGCCTTCCGCGCTCTGGGCGAGCACATGGACCTGGCCAGGGCGGCGCAAACTCCGGGAGCCATGAGTGGATTCCTGGGCCCGGTGAAACTCATGCGACGCCTGATCATTCCGGCGATCCCAGAAGCCGCACGACAGTTCGAGACGATTGCGCGCGACATCAGGCCCGACGGCGTGCTCACGCATCCACTCTCGCTTGGCGCACCCGCCATCTGCGAGAAACTCAATATTCCTTACGCGTGTACCGCGCTCGCACCCATCACCTGGTGGAACCCCAACGATCAGCCCGTCGGCAGTCCGTGGCAGCACGCGACGCCGCCCGTCTGGCAGTGCAAGTTCGTCAACTGGTGCGGCAGACGAGTGATGCACATGCTCATCGATCCGGCGGTCAACAATCTGCGCCTTGAGCATGGCCTGCCCCGCCATCGCGATCACTTCCACCAACTGTGTACCGGAGGCATCGTCAATCTTGGCACCTGGTCACCGCTCTTCCGCCGACCCGTGCCGGGCGACCCGTCCACTGGCACCATCACCGGCTTTCCCTTCTTCGATACTGTGCGCGAGCAGGACGCCGATCTGACCGAATTGTCTCGTTTCCTGGATGATGGCGAGCCGCCGATCCTGTTCAGCCTGGGCACCGCTGCGGTCCACGTTGCTGGACAGTTCTACGAAGCAGCGGCGCAGGCCTGCGCTCGCATGAACCGACGCGGGCTGTTGCTGGTGGGCAAGCGTGCGTATGGCCCACGCACATTGCCCGCCAACGTGCGCGCCTTTAACTATGCGCCTTATTCGCAGGTCTTTCCCCGATGCGCCGCCATCGTCCACCATGGCGGCATCGGCACCACTGCCCAAGCCCTTCGCGCAGGGCGTCCGCAACTGGTCACGCCCATGGCCCACGACCAGTTCGACAACGCCGCTCGCGCCAAGCGATTGGGTGTTGCTCTGCGCGTCGGCCATGCCCGCGTCACGCCCGACAAACTCATACAACGCTTGACGCACCTGCTGGACGATCCATCCTTCGCAAATGCCGCTGCGGAACTTGGCCCAAAAATCGCGAGCGAACACGGCGCTCTCAACGCCGCCATCGCGCTGGAAAAGGCTTTCAGATAATGGCCGCGACGTTCCCGTTTGTCTGTGAGTGAGCGCGCTGGTCAATGTGCCGCAAACTCGGGCTCTTCGCCCTTCAAAACCCGCCACACATCCCGCACTACCCAACTCATGTTCTGCTGCGCCGTGTCGGTCGCCGCCGCGATGTGGGGCGACAGATGCGCGTTGGACAGGCCTAGCAGTGGATAATCAGGCTCAAATGGCTCAGGATCGTGTACGTCCAGCAAGGCTTGGGCCAGCGGGTGTGCCCGCAGGAAGCCCGCGAGTGCGAGATCATCGACTATCAAACCCCGGCTGGTATTGATGAGCACGACCGTGGGCTTGCATGTTGCCAGCAGCGCCGAGTTCACAAATCGCCGGTTGCTCTCGCGTGGGTCGATGTGAATCGTGAGTACATCGGCTCGCCCACACAACTCATCGAGCGATACTGGCGATGCCCCCATACCGGCATCGTCCGCGATCTCCCGAACATCGTGGAACAGCACGTCCATGCCAAGGCCCACACC
>CAYRPC010000062.1:0-16924 GCA_964425995.1 uncultured Phycisphaeraceae bacterium | reverse complement strand
CGACGCGGGAGTACGTCGCGCGGCTATGACCTGGAGACGGAAGTTGTTGTGTCGCTGGAGGACGTGCTTGCGGGGTGTGAGCGTGATGTCGAGTTCACGCGCATGGATGTGTGCACCAAGTGTACGGGCACGGGTGCGAAGCCGGGCAGCAAGCCGATCAAGTGCCAGACTTGTGGCGGGCAGGGCAGAGTGCAACAGGCGGGGCTAGGCGGGATGTTCCGCATGGTGACGACCTGCCCTGCGTGCGCGGGGCGGGGCGAGATCATCCGTGATTTTTGTGATAACTGTCGGGGCAAGGGACGGGTTCCCAGCAAGCGCTCGCTGCAAGTAAAGGTGCCCAAGGGCATTCAAGACGGGCAGGCGATTCGCGTGTCGGGCGAGGGGGAACCGCCACCGTCGGAGGTATCCCCCAGTGGCGAGGGCGTGAAGGGGGACTTGCACGTGGTGGTGCGCGTGAAGGAGCACGAAGTGTTCCAGCGCGAGGGGGATCACCTGGTGCTGGAGATGCCCATCAGTTTTACGCAGGTGGCGCTAGGGGCCACGGTGCAGGTGCCCACGCTGGATGGCGGCGCGGACATGGAAATTCCCAAAGGGACGCAGCACGGCAAGGTATTTCGAATCGCGGGGCGAGGCTTGCCCAACTTGCGCAGCGAGAAACGTGGGGACCTGGGCGTCGTTGTCAAACTGGAAGTGCCCAGCAAGTTGACCAAGAAGCAGGAAGAACTGCTGAGAGAGTTTGCTGCGAGCGAGGACAAGTCGGTGATGCCGCAGAGCACGGGATTCTGGAAGAAGGTGAGCGACTTTCTTGGATAGGCGTGTGCTTTGAGGGCTGAGTGGACCGAGATGTCAAATCAGACGTCGAAGCTGTGTTGATGATTGCGATTGAGCATTCCTTGCGGTCGCGGTATCCATCCAGCCTCTGCACCAACGAACTCAAAGCCCCCACCGACTCACAGCCCCAATCAACTCACATACGATGAAACACATGCCCCACGATTCTGATAACCCGCGTCCTGAGGATATTGATGCCGCACGAGCAAGGGATGGTGGTCGTGGCGAGGGCACGCAGCCCGAGCCGAAGGAATGGGACATCACGGACGCGGACTTCTCAGATTTTGCACCCGAGGGAGTGGGTTCGGATCAGGCTCTCGCAAGATTGCAGAAGGATCTGGCAGATGAACGCACCCGCACGATGCGTTTGATGGCCGACTATCAGAACTTTCAGCGCCGGGCCGCTAGCAATGAACGGGTGGCGCGTGCTCAGGGCGTGTCTGCGGTGGTGAGCAGCGTGGTCAGCGTGATCGATCACTTCGATCTCGCCTTGGCGCAGGACACCAGCAAGGCGAGTGCGCAGCAGATCGTGGATGGTGTCAAGGTGATCCGCGATGAACTGCTGCGGTCGTTGACGCGGCACGGCGTGCAGGTGGTCAGCCCCGTGCCCAACGATGATTTTGTTCCGGGCAGGCACGAGGCGATCATGCAGATGCCGGTTGAGGGTATCAAGAGCGGGCATATTGCGCTGACATTTCAGCCCGGGTTCGTTCTTCGCGAGGGAGAGCAGGAGTTTGTGCTACGTCCTGCGAAGGTCGCGGTCGCGCCGTGAGTCGCACGTTAGCAGTATCGCAGGCGACATTCCTGGTGATAATTCCTGATGATCATTTCTGGTGAGATGATTGACCCGCCGACGTCTTGAATGTTCTTTTTGCTGCCTCCGGTCGGCTGTACACCATGCCCACATACGACTACCAATGCAAGTCCTGCTCGCACAAGTTCGAGCACTTCCAGTCAATCAAGGCCAAGTCCCTGCGCACTTGCCCAGCCTGCGGCAAGCGCACGCTGGAGCGATTGATCGGCATCGGCGCAGCGATCATCTTCAAAGGTGGCGGCTTCTACCAGACTGACTATCGCAGCGATGCTTACAAGAAGGCCGCGGAAGCAGACAAGCCAGCGAGCACCGCGACGGGCGAACCGTCTGGCAAGAAGGACGAAGGCAAGGAAGCGCCGAAACAAGAGTCAAAATCAGAGACAAAGCCAGAGTCTAAGCCAGAATCAAAATCAGAATCGAAGTCAGAATCAAAGCCGGGATTTAAGCCTGGTCCGCAGGCAGAGTCCAAATCGGCGGCCGCGTCGGAGTCCAAACCCGCGAGTAAGTCCGAGGCGAAGGGTGGAAAGAGGGCAACAAAAACGGGTTCTTGATCGGACGGTCGCAGGCGCTAGCAGTCTGTAATGGTGTCCGGAACAGCCATATTTACCGAGGGCATCAGTCTGTTCAGATTCAAGGATCGATTGCCTTACTAAAGCGATGCCAATTGCACATCGCCACCAGGGTCGTGGCCAGTGCTGCGGTGCTCATGTTCAGGTAAATAGTTTCAAAGCAGCCCATGATCCCAAGAGCGAGCAACGCGCCCAGCGGAGCGCTTGCGTAGCGACCAAGGGCGGTAATTCCCCAGTGTCGCAGTTCCCAACTAGCGCCCCAAAGCGCACAAACAAACGTGCCCAGCAGCAGCAGTAGTCCGATGATTCCCGTCGTCGCGAGCGCATGGAGATAGGTGTTATGCGCGGTGCGGAGTTTGTCGACGCGCCAGGACTGAATGTGTAACTGCTCTCGCTCGACATACTCGCGAGTGTGGCAGAGGAAACCACCAACGCCTACGCCTTGGATCAGATGCGTCTTTGTTGCGTCCAGTGCCGCTTTCATGGCAACGACACGTCCACCCATGTCGCTGTCATAGTCGCGATCGCGGAAGGCTCTCGAAAGTTGCTCGCTGGCCTGCGCAGCACGTTCTCGCAGGTGCGTGCCCAGCGGCGAAGCCACCGCTCCGGCGATGCACAAGAGCAGTATCAACGACAGCGAAAGTATGGTGATGGGGTGCCGACTCGAGGCACGCATGGCTATGACCAACCATGCCACGACAAATATAGCAACGAGTACTGCGGCGGCGACTAATGCACCGCGCGTGCCGCTCGCGAGGATACCGATGATCGAAGCTATTGAGCCTACTAGTCCTGCCCCGCGTTGCCAGCCGCGTCCGAAGAGCGCTGGTCCGATGTGTAGGCCGACGGCTGCGACCAGCATGGCTCCGCCCACCGCGGGTTGGTGCCACCAGCCGGAGATGCGAGCAAGCGGGTTGGGCGATTGAGGGTGTGAGAACAACGCGAAGCCTTGCCGGAGCCAGAAGAACTCTGCGAGTTGTGCGAATTGTGCGAGCGCGAACCCGACGCAGATTGCTGCGATGAGCATGGATCGCCTATCGAGCACGGCCCACAGAGCCAGGATGGCTGGTGTCCATCGCATGTACTCGATTTCGTGCAAGCCGTCGGTGCGGTCGCGCGTCCAGATCAGCGAGGCCATGCTCCATGCGGCCCATGCGAGGATGCACAGCATGGATGGTTGTAAGAAGGCATCTCTGATCGAACGCCGCACGAAGGGCAAGCGTCCGAGGAGCACTCCATACAGCGGAAGGCAAAGCAGTTCGACGCCAGCCGCCGGCCCGCAGCAGCCAAGACACCACAACGCGGCCAGCCATGCATGGACGGGGTGTCCGAATGTTCCGAGGGTGTGGAAAAACTGCGACGACCAGCGCGCGTGGAAATGTGAGAGGGTGGATCGCGCCAGAGGGCCGGCATGGAAAGGCAACTGTTCGTGCATCGGATCAATCGGTCCCTCTTCATGCTATCGACCGCATCGCTCGCTTGCAGATATATGTCGTTGATTGAGCGGGCGATGTCTTGAGCCAGCGACGAGTCACTTCCTGAACGAAACGAGAATTGGTCTTGCCCGCGTCGTTGAACCAATTGGCAACGGAGTTCTGGACATATCGCGAGCGGTCTGCGCGGAGCGGCTCCAAGATTGGCAGCCCTGGTGCAGGGTCACGCTTCAGCAGTTCGATATGTGCGCACCAAACGCCTCGCGGGCGTGTTGCCTCGCTCGCAAATCGTCGAATATTGGGGGACGGGTCGGTTGTCCATGACTTGAGCAGTTCTATGGCACCAAGCGGTTCCTCGATGATCGCAGGACGCACGGCGATCCACGCCCACTCGCGCACGCCCGAGTGTGGATCGTCGGCCAACGGACGAATGGATTGCAGTCGCTGCGCAAGCGAGCGGCCTTCGCGACGAGCAATCGCATAGGCGGCCCAGCCGCGAACGGTGTCGGACTTGTGTCGTGAGAGTCCGGACATTTGCTTTCGTGCGTGCTGGTCTAGAATCTCGCCCCCGATGGCCATGCGCTCAGTAATGCCCAGACGCTTGCCCTGTTTGTCTGAGTTGGGACCGGTGTTTTCGGCTTCACGCAGACGGTTCATCGCTACGGGTGGCAAGTGGGGAATCGTCGCGTGCATCAGTGCGACAAAGTCGATCACGAGAATCTCGACGAGCGTTCTGGTTTCGAGTCTGCCCGCGTTGAGTTCTCGTCGCTGTGCAGGAGCAACGTCCTTCATCGTGCGTGGCGAAGGCGATGTTGTGTTGGTTGGAGGCTTAGTTGGTTTGCTCATCTTCCTCCGTTCCGCGACTGAGCACAGTCGCCATGAACAGCGCTTTGTTTGACCAGAGAAACCAGAACAGCACCATGTACGCGCCCAATCCTGTGAACCCGGCCCAAGCCGCCCACGCGGATCCGCCGTTGGCTTTGTAGCCCACGAGCCAAAGCAGGATGAGTCCGAGCCAGACGAATCGCATGACTTGTGTCGCTCGATGCAGGTTGAGTAATAGGAGCGGACTGAGCGCCAAGCCCAGCACCAATCCCGCAACCACGCCCAGACCAGGTTCGATCGCTGGCAGTTTCACTAGGCTCAAGATGCCCATGGTCAGAATAATCAGACCGGCAACGTAGAACATGATGGTTTGCAGCCATCCCACGTTGGCCTTCAATCGAAACAACGCTCGCACGACGCGCACCTCCCGTTGTTCATTCCTTCTTCCTATTGCTGCGTCATCATCTCTATTGTCCCATCGCGCCAGCCGAGGCTTCGCAGCATCGCGCGTGAGGCATCGTTGGCTATCGCCGTTTCGCCACGAATCTGAGTGATGCCCATCGACTTGAATCTGCCGACGGCTTCCTGCACGAGCGCCCTGGCGAGGCCTTGCCGGCGAAATGGCGGCTGCACCCAGGTATCGTGAATCCAGCCGCAGCGTGCTGTCCAATAGATCGGGATCGAATCCTCGATCGTGGCGACGAGGTACGCGACCAATCGCTTCGAGTCGACTTCGACAGTCTCGCCCACAAGGAAGATGCTCTCAGGGTCGCTTGCCCGCTGGGGCAGCCATCGTTCGTAGAGATCGATCACTTCCGGACGGATGTCGAATCGTTGTGCGTCCCATTGCACATGCAGTTCGCAGATTGCACGCACCATGGGCAGCACCGCAGGCACGTCCGCTCCGGTTGCGGGACGAATGATGGTGCCAGCGGAGGGTGGAGTAAAGGGAGCGTGAGTGTGCATGGAGTGTCGATTGGGCCAGCAGTGCCCGGCTCACTGCGTGAGGATTACTGCTTGGTGGCGTCCTTGGCCCAACTGTCCTTGAGCGTCAGCGTGCGATTGAACACGATTGCGCCTGGCTTGGAGTCGGGATCGATTGCGAAGTAGCCCAAGCGCTCAAACTGGTACACGTCGCCGAATGTTGTCACGATCTTGTGCGTGCGTCCGTGCCCATCGATGATGTCGCGAATATGGGTGTGGTGCTTTGCTGCTTCGATCAGGAATGGATCAAGTTTGGCATCACGAACCACATCGAGCGATGTTGGATTAAGATCATCGACATAGTTTCCGGTTCGCTTGCCGGGCTCTTCTTCCTTGAAGAGGCGATCAAAGAGACGAACTTCGCCATCGATAGCGTGCGCAGCCGAGACCCAGTGCAGCGTTGCCTTCACCTTGCGAGCCGGTTCGCCGTTTGGGCCGGGCGGAGCATCGCCACCCTTGGTCGCGGGGTCATAGGTGCAGTGAACACACGTGACGTTGCCCATGGTGTCCTTGTCGATACTCACGCACTTGAGGAAGTAGGCCCAGCGAAGACGAACTTCATTGCCCGGAGAGAGGCGGAAGAACTTCTTGGGAGGATTTTCCATGAAGTCGTCGCGCTCGATGAACAGTTCGCCGCTGAAGGGAATCTTGCGGGTGTTGCTTGCACGATCTTCGGGAGCGGGCGCTCCAGCGTCCTTCGCGCGTTCCGCTGTCTCAGGGTTCATCACAAAGTTGAGATACTCGACGACGGGCTTGCCGCTGGCATCCTTGGGCCAGTTGTCGATCACGACCTTGAGCGGGCGCAGGACGCACATGGCACGCGGGGCGTGCTTGTTCCAATGCTCACGCACGGCATTCTCGAGGCGTGCAAAGTCGATGACGCTTTCCTGGCGCGTCACGCCGATATCGTCGCAGAAGGCACGAATCGCCTCGGATGCGTAGCCTCGACGGCGCATGCCACTGACGGTGGGCATGCGGGGATCGTCCCAGCCTGTGACTTTCTTCTGCTCGACCAGGTCGAGCAGTTTGCGTTTGCTGGTGATGGTGTACGTCAGGTTGAGTCGCGCGAACTCGATCTGCTGCGGGTGATGGATGGTGGTGGCCCGTCCCTCCGGAGCCGGACGCGCGACCCGTGCGAGGTTCACCGAATCAATAAACCAGTCATAGAGGGGCCTGTGAATTTCAAACTCGAGCGTGCAGATGCTGTGCGTGATGCCTTCGATCGAGTCTTCGAAGCCGTGGGCCCAGTCGTACATCGGATAGATGCACCATGCCTTGCCGGTGTGCTGGTGGCTTTCGTGCAGGATGCGGTACATCACCGGATCGCGCAGGTTGAAGTTGGGGCTGGTCAAGTCGATCTTCGCGCGAAGCGTCATCGTGCCATTGGCGTGCTTTCCCACCTTCATCTCGCGGAAGAGCCGCAGGCTCTCTTCGATTGAGCGATTGCGGAAGGGACTGGTCGCGGGGATGCTGGGCGTGCCGCGGCGCTTGCTCACCTCATCCGCAGAAAGTTCGCACACGTACGCGCGGCCTTTGGTGATTAGTTCCTCGCCCCACTCATACATCTTCCCGAAGTAGTCGCTCGCGTAATAAAGCCCGCCGCCCCATCGGCTGCTGTCTCCGCCACCGTTCCCATCAGTCGTAAAGTCCCCGCCCAGCCAGAGGACATCGCGGATAATGCTGTCGACGTACTCCTGCTCTTCCTTGGCGGGGTTGGTGTCGTCAAAGCGAAGGTTGAACTTGCCGTCGTACTTCTTGGCGAGGCCAAAGTTCAGGCACACGCTCTTGGCATGGCCCACATGCATGTAGCCGTTTGGCTCGGGCGGAAAGCGCGTGTGTACGCGCGGCTTGCCCGCTCGCCAGCCTTCGGACGCAGGCCAGTTGCCCCAGCGCCCGCCTCCGGCGCCACCATTTGGGCCAGACGCGATGTGGTCGTCGATGATTTGTTCGAGGAAGTTTTTCGGCACCGGAGCAGCCGGAGCGTCGTTGCTGGCGGGAATGTGGATCGCGGGATCGGACACGGGTCTGCTGGCATCGGGCATGGCAGGCTCCTGGAAGCACGTCCCGCCCAGCGGCGGATATGCAAGAGGTGGAGTTGACATTATTGGCGAGTGGCCAGATGAACGCTTCATATTCACGCTCCAAGTGGTCGCGGCATGAGCGAGAATGCGATCTCAAAAATATATGTCGCCGCCTATCCTGACCCGCCAATCCTCCGTATTGCAAGTCTTTTCCGATGCCCGACGCCATCTCCTACGACAACGTCAGTTTTGCCTACGCCACTCGAGCCACGCGGGCGGGCGCGCCCAAGGCGCTCGAACGGGTTTCGCTGACCGTTCGAGAGGGCGAGCGATTGGGCATCCTGGGTCCGAATGGTGGCGGCAAGAGCACGCTGCTCAAACTCACGCTGGGACTGCTCCCCGAGCAAACCGGGTCGATTCAAGTCTTCGGCATGTCTCCGGCAACAGCCAGGGCCAAGCGATTGATCGGGTATGTGCCCCAGCGGGTGGACGCGGAACTCTCCTTTCCCCTCTCAGGTCGTCAGGTCGTTCAACTCGGTGCGGGCGTGGCGAACAAGCCTTGGCAGCGACTGTCGCTGGAGCAGCGGGAGGATGTGCATCAGGCACTTGTCACAGCCGGCGCGCAGTCGTTCGCAGAGCGCCATGTCGGGGCCATGTCGGGCGGACAACTGCAACGCATCCTGATCGCTCGGGCACTGGCGTGTCGTCCCAAACTCTTGCTGCTCGACGAACCGACGGTTGGCATCGATCCCGCGGGCCAGCAGCAGTTCGCCGAGTTGCTTCGCACCATCGTGCAGGAGCGTTCGCTGACGGTCGTTGTCGTGAGCCACGACCTTCGTGCGATCGCCGCGGGCTGTGATCGGGTGGCGTGTCTCTCGCGAACGCTTCACGCCCACACCGCACCCGAGGGGCTGACGCCCGCCGTGCTTGCGGAAGTGTTCAAGCACGATGTCGCGGCGATCTTCGGTGAGTTGCATGTCGATGCCCACAAGGCCAGTTCGTGCGAGGATCCATCTCATCACCATGGCCATCATCCCGGCAAGCCGACGGGAGGGGCAACGTGAAGTCCATCGAGTATCTTTCGGATCCGCTGCTCTCGCCGCTCTTCTGGCCCGGGGTGCTTGCTGGCCTTGCGATGGCGCTCATCGCTGCGGGCCTGTCCGTGTTTGTCGTGGTCAAGCGACTGTCGTTCATTGGTCAGGGGATCAGCCACGCTGCGTTTGGTGGCGTGGGACTTGCCGCGATTCTGGGCGTGACTGCACGCGTGACGCAGGCAGGTCTGGAAGCCGCGCCGTTCCATGGCATCCCGCAATTTCTGGTGATCGCGGGGTTCTGCCTGGCGGCTGGACTTTTGGTCGGCCTGATCGCCGATAAGGACGCGACGCGCGAGGACGCGGCGATTGGCATCATTCTCGTCGCCTCGATGGCGGTTGGAGGCATCCTGCTTCGCAAGGCCAAGACCGGTCTTGAATGGGAAAGTTTTCTCTTTGGCACGCTCTATCAGGTGCCCCCAGCGGATGCAGTGATGACATGGGTCTTGGCGGGCGCGGTGTTGCTGGTGCTCTGGGCGACGCGGCGCTCGATGACTTTCTGGGCCTTTGATGAGACGGCTAGCCCCGCCTTTGGCGTTTCGCCCAGAGCGATGAAACTCATCCTGCTCACGCTGCTCTCCATCAGCACGGTCGCGGCCATGAAACTCGCGGGCGTGGTGCTTGCAACGGCGATACTCGTCCTTCCCGGCGCGATCGCCCTCCAACTCTCGACGCGCCTGTATGCGGTCTTCGCCCTGAGTTTCGCGTCGGCGCTCCTGGGCGTGCTCGTTGGCATCGTGCTCAGTTTCGAACTTGACTGGTCGCCTGGCCCTGCGATTGTGGTCGTGCTCACTAGCCTGTTCGTGATGGCGAAAGTTGTGCGGGCTGTGCGGGGCCGGCAGGGCACGCACGGAACTGCCTAAAAATAACAAACTGAACGTCACCACAAATCCCCTCAGATTCCCATGGGAATGGCGGGAGCGGTCAGCCACTGTGTCCTTTTCTTTGACCTTATGTTGCTGACTACTGCTGGTGACTATCGACGACGCCGAGATATTGCCAGCACGCTTATCAACGCCATGGCACTCACACCCGGCGCGGGCACCAACACGCCATTCGCGGTTGTTTGCAGGTTGCCTGAGATGTTTGCTCCGATGCTCGACAGCGTCAGGTCGAGCAGCACGTTGGCCGGAGCGTCGGGGTCGAGGGTTGGTAGCGCCAGGGCGAACTGGGGCAGGGCTTGCCCGGGATTTTGCGATTGGTCGAATGTGATTGGATTCAGCGAAGTGACTTGCGCGGTGTTGCCATTGAGCGTGAGCGAGCCGCTGAAGATGAAGGGCAGCGGGATCGCGCCGGGCAGGTCGAAGGACTGTCCAAGGATGCTCGCAGAGAGCGAGACGTTGATGAGCGTTGCGACGTTGAAGTCGTAGGTGTTTGCGCCGGTGGGAGTGAGTGTTCCCACTGAAGCACTGGCCTGGGCAAAATTCAGGGCCGTCAACTCGGCGTTGCCGATCGGCACGTTGATGGGGATGCCCGGATAAATGAACGTGGGGTTGCGGGTGCGGAATGTTTCGGTCGAGAGCGACAGCGTGAGGGGCAGGCTGGCAGGACCATTGCCCAGAAAGTTGGCCGCGAAGTTGGTGAGCGACACGGTGCCCGCGCCGGTGTCGATCGTGAAACCAAAGCCGCCGGTGGTGTCCGTGTTGATATTGCCGTTGAAGCCCGCTCCCAGGTTGTTGACGTTGACGGGCAGGTTCTCCGTGCTGCCAAAGGGGCCAAACAATCCCGCCTTGGTGCGCGTGCCGGTGGGATTGGTATCAACGTTGTAGTTGCCGATCAGCGTGCCCGAGGCATCAATGCCCGAATCAATCGTCGCCGTAAGGCCACTCTGGCTGGGAACATAGGTAAACGCGTACTCGCCGATGACATCCGCACGGGCTATGGCCCCGCTCCCGGCAATCAACAACACAGCCATACCCAACCCAAACGTTCTACGAGCGCGCAGCATCATCGTTCCACTCCTTGCAGATTCCCCAACACAACATGACACACGATTGGGAAACAACCAAGGAAAGTGGCAATTTCTTGAGCACAATCTCTGGCAAGTTGGCCAGTTCGGCTCTAAAGTGCGCACAGCTAAGGTGTCGTTTTGGGCAATCTAGGCTTGCCTACATTGAGTACGATTCGTCGAAGAAAAGGGAGTGATGGCGGCCAGCATTCAACTTACCAAGGCTCAGTTTTTCTGCTACGGACTTGCAATCGCCAGCGCTGGCGGAAATTTTGCCATGGCGTCCACAGCACACCCAGCGGCTGGCGCAGCCACGTATCTCACGCAAGTCGGCACAAGCCTTTGCATCTTGTTATTTACTTTCACAGCGTCATTGAACAGTAATTCGAGGCTTGTTACTCCAACCATGTTCAAGCGGTGCTTTCCTGCTGTCTTTCTGCCATTTATAGCAATCCTGATGATGCTGGCATTGAACCCTGTGGAATCGAGCCAACCGGGTCAGTCCCGAGACCATGTTCGTCTCTGGCAATACCCCCTGATGCCGTTGGCGTTTGCTTTCACTTTTATGGGTTTGTTTACCTTCGCGCCGAGGTCGCCCAAGTCCGCGTCCGTGCAGCCGCAATCCAACTGAGCACGCACGTCCTCAGGCTTCCTCACATCAAGAGTCTCGGCTGAACTGGCCACGCCAAACGCCCGATATCCTCGTGGCACTCCCGACACTCTTATGCCACGCCCCCGCCACGCCATCATTTCCCCCTGCCGCGACGAAGCCGCGTTCATGCGTCGCACGCTCGACTCCGTCCTCGCACAAACTCTCCCGCCCACGCTTTGGATCATCGTCGACGATGGCAGCACCGACGAAACCCCAAGGATTCTCGTCGAATACGCCGCCAAGCATGGGCCTGCAATTCGCGAAGCAGGCGGCACCGAAATCCGCATCGTCACCCGCGACAATCGCGGTAAACGCAAGGTTGGCCCGGGCGTGATCGAGGCTTTCTACGCAGGGCTCAAGACCATCAACCTCGACGACTTCGAGTACGTGACCAAGTTGGACCTCGACCTCGACCTCCCGAAACGATACTTTGAAATGCTGCACCAACGGATGTTCGACGAGCCGCGCCTGGGGACGTGCAGCGGCAAGGCCTACATGCCGCTTGATCCGGCCAACGTCGATGGTGCGTATGTCAGCGAGTTCCTGGGCGACGAAACCAGTGCGGGCATGACCAAGTTCTATCGCGTTGCCTGCTTCAAGCAGATCGGCGGTTTCGTCAGGCAAGTGATGTGGGACGGCATCGACTGCCATCGCTGCCGCATGCTGGGCTGGATCGCCCGCAGTTGGGACGATACCGACCTTTGTTTCAAGCATCTTCGCCCCATGGGTAGCAGCCATAAGGGCATCTTCACAGGGCGCATGCGCCACGGCTTTGGTCAATGGTTCATGGGCACGAGTCTGGCTTACATGACGGCCAGCGCGATCTTACGTATGACCAAGAAGCCGTACGTGGTGGGGGGGCTTGCGATGTGGTGGGGCTACGTCCGCAGCATGTTCAAGAACGATGAACGCTACGATGACGCGGACTTCCGCGGTTTCCTCCGCGCCTGGCAATGGCGCAGCCTCTTCCACGGCAAGCACGAGGCCACCAAGTCCGTTGAAGCCGAGCAGGCCAGTGCATGGTCGCTCACCCGCGAGCCGCGGCCAATGCCGATCGAAGCCTGATTACTGCCGCCGCCCGCAATTGCACCGCCGCCGTCGACCCGCGAGCAACCCCAGCCCCATCACCAATCCCGCCGTGCCTGGAGCAGGCACAACTACCAGCGTCGCGCCGTCGACGATCGTCGCCGAGCCCGACACGGGCGGGTTGCCAAGCGACGTGACCACGATCGCCGCGCTGCGCACCCGGGCGACATACATCCCGGGAAGCAATTCCCGCGCTGGGTCGTTCAATCCCACTTCAAAGCCCTGCCCAGGAATTGGCTCACCCAACGCATCCAGCGGTAGCACAAACGGTCTTCCAAAGTCACTGAAAAAATCAGACCCGCTGCTGGTGCCGTTGGCCCCGATCCGAGTCATTTGCACCTGCATCACCTCCAGCACCTGGAAGCGGACTTCGGTAATGACTTGTGCCCGAAGCCCGATCGAGTCATAGTCGTCCTGCTCAAACGTGTCGAGAATCGAGTTCTGTATCGTCGCTTGCGCGCTCCAACTGACACTGCTGGCACTCCAACTCGCCGTTCCGCGTGCCGTCCCACTCGTCAACACCGTTCCCGCACCGCCGAATCCACCGTTGAGAGTCTGCGTCAGCGACCCGTTGCGATCAATCACCGCAGGCATCAGGGGTTGAACAACCTCGATCGCTTGCCCGGGCAGTTGAAAAGTAAATCGTTGCGACATCACCACCAGCGACTGTCCCATCGCCGAGGTTGCGAAGCCAAGAGTGCATCCTGCCACCACGAATCCCACAATCAATCTGCGCATTCGATTCCTTTCGACACTTGATACTCTAAGAACATACCCCATAATCAAGGCGCGGCCAACAAAATCCGAAATCAATTGACTATCCCTGGCCGTGCAGCGCCAATCATGCGCGGCTCGCGGCTCAAACCTTGCACGATGTCACACTCCATCCCGAAAATCACCCCAACACCCTAGCGGTTGATCCGATGCCGGTGGTGCGACTCCTGGGCGTGCCGCTCCATGCCATCACGATGGCTCAGACCCTCGATCACATTGCCGCTGCGTTGCATCGGGGTGTGGGTGGATGGGTGATCACGGCCAACCTCGACATCCTCCGACGCATGGTGCGAGAGCCAGCCACACGCGAACTCTGTGCCGGTGCCACACTGAACGTCGCCGATGGCATGCCCCTGGTCTGGGCCAGCCGGTTGCAAGGCACGCCACTACCGCAGCGCGTGACTGGCAGCGACCTGATCCTTTCACTCAACGAACGAGCCGCCAGCGAGAAGTTCCGGGTCTTCCTGCTGGGCGGTGACATTCTCGAAGACGGCACACAAGTCGCGTCGCAGGCAGCGTCGGTGTTACGCGAGCGGTTCCCATCTCTCCAAATTGTCGGCGCAACCTCGCCGAAGTATGGCTTTGACAAGGACACCAGCGCGATGGCTGCAATCGAGCAAGCCGTGGTGGACGCACGCCCCGATATCGTCTTCGTCGCGTTGGGATTTCCCAAGCAGGAGCGCTTGATCGCACGACTGCGACCGTTGCTGCCATCGACCTGGTTCCTAGGCGTGGGTATCAGTTTCAGTTTCGTCACAGGTGGCGTCCATCGTGCACCGCGCTGGGTGCAGCAACTGGGCCTGGAATGGATTCACCGCTTCGCCCAACAGCCGGGACGTCTCTTCAAGCGCTACTTCGTTCAGGGCATCCCGTTCGCGGCCGTGCTGCTGACGCGCAGCGCATTGCTGCCCAATCGCGGACCACACCATTGAATGGACGACCACCGCAAAGCGCAATCTTTACGAAGACTTATGACTTTGCTGCGCGTTCCCACGCCAGAACTTCATACCAGATTAGCCGCAGCATAAACGACTTCCTCACACACGCGCGCAACGCTTGTTCGTCATCGTGATCTGTCGGGGAACTCTTGAGGACGGAGCGTTCTGTTCCGGAGGGGAGCCGCCGATCACGATGCGGAGAGAGACCAATGCGTATTCATGCGTTTTCCACTGCCTTGTCGTTGGCATTTTTTGCCGGCACTGCCCTTGCTCAGGCCAGTTTCGGTCCTGGCGGCTATACCACGAACTTCGATTCCATGGGCACCACGGGCACCGCCGCTCCCACCGGCTGGCGCCATGTGGCCACCAGCTTTGGCAGCAACAGCACCTGGGGCACGTCGATTCCCGCCTCGGGCACCGACAGCGTCGCCAGCGTCCTCGTCTCCCAGGCTGCAACGACCCTGACCGCCATCACCACCCCGACCGCCAACAACAACAACGGCTACAACGCAGCGGCCTCCGCAGGCACGCCCAACAACCGAGTCCTCGCCACCGCCCCGACCACCGTCGCGGGCGCGATCATCCAACTTGGCCTGAACAACGACAGCGGCGGCCAGTTCTTCGCGGGTGATTCGATCACGATCAGTTTCGACACCGTGCGTTACAACGTCGTTGCCACGGCGAACCAGTTGCCTGGCTACTGGCTCTTCGCGAGTTTGGACGCCACGACCTGGACCAACGTGGCAACCATCGCCAGCCCAAACCCAAGCATCACCACGGTGCCCAACACGATTGGCGTTACGGCCCGCACCGTCGAATACACCCTTCCCAGCGCATGGAACGCGGGCGCGACTCTGCACTTCCGCTGGGTTGATGACAACGCGCAGCAGACCAGCCCCGATCAGATCATCGGCCTCGACAACGTGAACATCGTCCCGGCTCCGGGCGTGGGCGCGTTGCTGGGCCTTGGCCTGCTTGTTAGTACGCGTCGCCGCCGCTAAATACTGGCCTCAAAGTACAGGGCCTCAATTCCAAACTCGAAACAGCCGACTGCGGCGTGCCCGCCGCAGTCGGCCTTGAGCAAGAGAGAATACTTAGACGCACGGGCCTTCGCTGAAGACGCGCAGGAAGTCCTCGATATCCGCAGGATCAAACAACGAGCCGTCGTTGTTGAAGTCGATGCTGTCGCACACCGTGCCGGAGGGGATGCAGGGTCCCTCGCTGAAGACCGAGAGCAAGGCATCGATGTCGATGGGATCAAAGACCGAGCCGTCGTTGTTGAAGTCTACCTCGCAGGTGTTCTCCATGACGATGATCACGTCCGCAATCTCGTCCGTCAGCAGCAGGTCGATATCCCCGTCATTGTCGTAATCGGTCGGCACCGCGCAACTGGGGTTCGCTGGCGCGGGGAAGACCGCTACCTCAGCAAAGACGCCCGCGCCATTGTTGAGATAGACGTACCACTCTCCCGCGCCGAAACTGCTCAGGATCCAATCCATGTCGCCATCGCCGTCGAGGTCTGCCAGGTCTGTGCTGACAGTGTGCCCGTCGGTGGGCATGATCGCCGGATTCGAGATGATGCCTGTTGCGCTGCCCATGAGGATGCTGCCCGTGGCGCTGGTGCTGTTGGCGGTTGCGACATCGACGTTGCCGTCGCCATTGAGGTCCGCGGCGTTGACGACCCAGTTTCGTCCGCCCGCTGGCTTGGTGTCAATCAGCGTGAAACTGGCGTTACCGTTGCCACGCAGGATCTTGATTTGCTCACTGTTCACCGTGCCCACGACCAGATCCATGATGCCGTCGCGGTTCATGTCGGCGTTGATCATGCCGTATGGGCCGCCCGATACCGCCACATTGATGATGGGCATGAACGTGCGATTCGAGTTGCTGCGCAGGATTGACACGTTGTTGCTGCCGCTGTTGGCGACGGTGATATCCAGGTCGCCATCGCCGTCCACGTCGATGATCCCAAAGCCACGCGGGATGCTCCCCACGTTGATGACGCTGGGAGCGTCAAATGTTCCATCGCCATTGCCCCAGGCAATGGCGATCGTGCCTTCGGCGTAACTGCTGACCACCACGTCGATAAATCCGTCCTGGTCAAAGTCCGCGACATCATTGGGACTGCTCTCGTACGGAATCGTCGTGTAGGGCGTGACCATCGCGCCAAAGCCGCCCGAGCCATCATTGAGGAAGACACGCAAGTCGCTCGAGACTTCGTTGATCGTCGTCATATCCGTCCAGCCATCACCATTGAGGTCGCACGCGAGGCCGCCATAGATTCGGGTTTGTGCTCCCGTCTGATCGCGGTTGGAGAACTGACGCTTGAACTCGAACCGGTGGTAAGTGGGCGAGACGCCCGCGTTGAACATGAACGAGTAGCCCTGCGAACGCAGCGCGACATTGTCCCCTCCCCGCAGTTCGCGCGACATGATCACCATGATCGACTCCCCAGCCAGGAAGGGGGCATTCGGTTGGAATGTCAGCGTGGTGTCACCATTGGACCAGGTCTTAGTGCCGTTGATAACCCCCCGCAGTTTGCCGAACACTCGGAAGTTGCTGTTGGTGAAGGTCGCGGTGTTCACCGGGCGGTCAAAGGTGACAACGATGGGCGAGGAACGATCAATGTTGTTGGCGTTCAGGTTGGGCGAGGTGCTGACAACAGCAAGCTGCCCCATAGCAGTCGAAGCCGAGAAGGCAGCGAGTGCGACCAATGTGGTGCGTGCGAAGACATGACGCATGGTGATACTCCGAATCCCCGAGAAGGTGTTAGCATATCACATGCTGCAAAAAATGCACTTAGAATCTGCGTGAAATAAATAGACAAACGATTGCGAATGCGATTCGAACGATGCAAAAAACCCGCCGCCCAAGGCGTTGGCCTTGGGCGGGGTGTCTCTCCTCCTCGGGCGCAACGCCGGAGGACTTCGAAATGGGAAGGGGCGAGGGGATGGGGGG
>CAYRPC010000061.1:0-17031 GCA_964425995.1 uncultured Phycisphaeraceae bacterium | reverse complement strand
GCCAACCACCTTGGGAGTCGTTCCATATGTCCACGACCATATCACGCTTTGTTCCCTTCGCTTGCCTCTCGCTGGGGTCGTTGCTTGCTCGCGCCGGGCTGGCGCTGGGAAAAGGAACCTCCAACTCCATGCTGCTGCCGCTGGAGCGCCGCGAACTGCTCGCGGTCGACTTTGTCGCCGGCCCCAGCAGCACCCTGACCAGCCCAGCGATCCTGATCGCGGACTTTGATGGGGATGGCGATGGGGACATCGCGGTGACAAGCGGGCAGTCGGCGGACATTCTCCGCATCTACACCAACAACGGCTCGGGAAACTTTTCGCTGACCAACGGGTATGACCTTGGCTTTGCGGTGATTGACTTTGCGCGCGCCAATACCATCCTCTCGCTGGACGCGGACAACGATGGCGATATCGACCTCATCACCAAGGGCCCGGCGCTCTGGCGAAACAACGGCGATGGCACATTCGCGCAGCCTTCGGGCATCATCGCCGGAGCGGTCGTCGCTCGCGACCTCGCCGTGATCAACTTCAATGGCGACAATCTGCCCGACCTGATCACGATCGAGTCGACCGGACGAATCTCCATCCTCAACAACAACGGGGGCGGCAACTTCTCGCTGGGCACCAACACGCAATGGGACGGCAACGCACGCTTCGTGGGCTTCGCGCCCGCGCCGAACGGAGCCAACGGCATCCAGGACGCGTACGCGTACGAGTCCACCTCGCGCGAGGTGCGGCGAATCATCAATAACAACGGCACGACGCTGAGCCTGCTCAACGCGGCCTCTGAAATCAATACCCAGCCAGTGCTCTTCCTCACCAACTCGGACCAGTTGCCCGACTTACTCACCATCGAGGGCGCATCAGGACAACGCGAGATCCGGGTGCGTTATGGGCAAACCAACATCCTTGGAAGCGTGACGTTCGGCGTGAGCACGACGCTCCGCGCACGCGAGTTCTATGACTACTCACTGCTCTCAGGATTCGCCGACGTGGATGGCGATAGCAGGCTCGACCTGATTGCCTTCCGCGAGTCCGCGGGCATTCGTGAGTGGGTAGCGCTGCTAGGTAACGCGGGCAGTGACGGCAACTTCGACGGCGTTGCCGCACGCATCACGACGATTGCCGCCAGCGCCGATCCGGGAACAATCCTCGCAGGGCGCGAGAGCAACGACATACGGGCGGACGCGATCCGCATCAACGGCAATATCGTGCAGACATTTCGCTCGCTCACGGATGTTGGCATCAGTTCCTTCACGACCACGAACGGCACGAACCCGATTGTGCCCGGAGAGACGCTGAATCTGAGCACCGTCGTCACGGGCGGCACAACGCTGACCAACCGCGTGACGTTCTATGTTGACAGCAACAGCAATGGACGCTACGACATCGGCGATCGGGGCCTGGGGCAATCCGACGGCACCGCTGGCAACGACATCAGTCTGACACTTCCAGATGGCCTGCCCGCAGGTCAGGTCAGAATCTTCGCCATCGCGACCGAGCCCAACCCCAGCAACGACCCGCTGAGAAACTCCATCAGCACGGTCAACGAACTCATAGCGACGCTCTGGACCCGCGTTATGTATCCCGAGGGCTTCCGCACGCTTGCCAACGTCAACGAGCACGTTCCTATCGTCAATCCCAATAACGTGCCAGTCCGCTATCGCGTGATACTCCGTTATGAGGTTGGCGAGCGCGATCAGGTCTTTGTCGATGGCATCCTCCCCGCCAACTCTCGGGGCGGCATCACCACCAACATCCGCGGCTGGACCGAGGACCAGACCGAGGGCAACGCCCCCGTGCGTGTGGGCGTTGGTTACGCCATCGAAGTGCAGAGCGAATTGCCCGTTGGTGCCCAACTCGCTCGCTACGACACCTTTGGCGGCTCGCAGGCCGGCCCGGGCACGGGCGAGAGTTTCACCAATGTCACCGCCACGCAGTGGGCTGTCGCTGAGGTCTCCCAGCGTAACTTCGAGTTCATTCTCTTCTACAACCCATACCCCACCACCGCCAATATCTCGTTGTCGTTCATCAACAACGTGGGGGCAGAAACCATCATCACGCGCACCGTCGAAGGCTTCCGGCGCAGCGGTATCGCTGTGCAGGAGGAAACCGCTCTCAATGCCCTGCAGGTCTACTCGGTGGTCATCACCAGCGACCAGCCCATCGTGACGAGCCATACGCGATTCCAGGTCGGCACTCGCCGCGGCTTCACGAATCTGGCCCAGGCGCTCGACCCCGCGGGCGTGCCGGCACAACTCAACAGTTACGTGATTCCCAGCATCGAGTTTCGCTCGGGCGTCACAAGCAATGGCTTCTTCTTCAACCCCAGTGAGACGCTGGACATCACCGTCACCGTCCGCGGGCGATACGAGGGCTCAAGCCAGACCACGCTCAACTCATTCGTTGTCCAGCCCCGCCGGCGCGTCCCGTTCAACTTCGACACCGTGCGCCCCGGCTCCGCCTCGGCGGGCACCTATCGCGTGACCAGCGACAACGGACCGGTCTATGTCTCGACCGAGTCCATTGATGTGCCCCGTGCCGACAGCAACGCCACCACCACGACCAACATCGCGGCGCGTCGCTGGGCCTTCAGCGACGGCTACCTCAGCACGACGGGTCTGGGCACCACCTATCAGGAAACCATTTCGCTCTTCAATCCCGGCACGTCGACCATCACCGTCACGTTCCGATTTGTGGATGCCGACAGCCTGATGACCGAAGCATCATTTGACGTACAGCCCGAGTCGCAGCGTTCCATCGCGCTCCACACCGTCGCTGCGCTGATCAACCGACCGACGCTCAACTGGTTCAGCACCGTGGTCTCCAGCACCGACTTGTTCATCGCCAGCCTGACGCACTGGGACCTGAGCCAGCCGGGCGGCTGGACAACCCTGGGTTCGCCGCTGGATGGCGTCTTCGCGATTCCCGAGTTTGATGCTGGCGGACCCAACCCGTAAGCGGGCCTTCGCACGACCGGCCATCAAAAACACCGCCCGCTGGACCAGCGGTCGGTGTCACAGTGGATTCGAAATTGAGCGATCTTGAGTGGTGCTTACTTCTTCTCGGGTTCGCCCATTGGCTCTGGCTTGGTCTCGGGCTTAGATTCTGGCTTGGATTCAGTCGCCTTCTTGGCCTCGTCGGCGCTCAACTTCTTGGTGGCCTTGATCTCAATGGCCTCGACAGGCACATCGGGCATGCCCGTCTTGGCGTTGCGACCGGTCTGTACCGCCTTGATGGCCTCGACCACATCCAGCCCGCCGACCACGCGACCGAACACGGCGTAGGCCGCGCCGTCGCGAGGCTCATCGAGGAACGAATTGTCGCTGACATTGATGAAGAACTGGCTGGTGGCAGAATCAATCACACCGGTGCGGGCCATGGCTACGGTGCCCTTGGTGTTCTTGAGGCCGTTCTTCCATTCGTTCTTGATCGGGGCTTCGGTTGCCTTCTGGACCATGTCCTTGTTGAAGCCGCCACCCTGGATCATGAAGTTGCTGATCACGCGATGGAAGATCGTGCCGTTGTAATGTCCCTTCTCAACATACTTGAGGAAGTTGGCGACCGAGAGCGGGGCCTTCTCCGCGTTGAGTTCGAGCACGATGGTGCCCTTGGTGGTTTCGATGGAGACAAACTCGAGTTTGGCGGATGCCTCGTCCATCTTCTGGGCCGGGGCTTGGGTTGCCGGTGCCATGGGCTTGGTCTCGGGCTGGGCCGGGGTGGTGGCCGGAGTTGTGGCCGGAGTTGTGGCGGGCTGATCCTTCTTGGGTTCGTCGGCACCAACACCACAGACCACACCCATCAGGCCCACCGATGCCAACACGATTGCAACGCTCATCTTCATACTTCTTTTCTCCAAGTCAGCCCGGCGGGGCGACACGCTTGCGACATCGCAGGGCAAGTTTATCCGAATGCACACTGTAAACCCGCTGGCGAATTGGGCCAGAAGAGTTCCACCAACTGGATCTCACCAAAACTGGACTCACCAAATCGACTAACAAATTGGAGTCATCAAGAGTGAGACGCTTGGCACCCCAACCAGCTCCATAGCCGAAAAGGGCCCAACTAAAGAAAAAACCCCGCAGCCCGCTTGGGCACCGGGGGTTTAAGACGTGGAGGCAAGGGGACTCGAACCCCTGACCTCATCCATGCCATGGATGCGCTCTACCAACTGAGCTATGCCCCCAATGAGATTCCTGGATCGGAATGTTCAGGAGGTCCACGTTGTACCCGAGTTGCGACAACCTCGCCGAGCCGGGCCCAGACTATAGGTTCGACTCCCCCACTGGTTCAAGATCGATGAAGCCAGGGTGTCAATACAAACAAATCCAGCACAGACGCAGGAGCAAGAACCTGCGGATACGGCAACCGGTTGCTCGTTCTTGGTAGTTTGGTCGCATCGCGAGTCAGGACAAGACTTTGCGACTCGATTTTTTCAAGGTATGGACTCAGGCAGGCTCGATCGACACAGCTAGTCGCTTGCTGCGAAACTGATCCTGGTATAACTCTGCTCGTTCCTTGTGGGTGACAAGGACGAGCGAAAGACCAGCCATGTGCGCCTCGAACATCACTTCGAGTGCTCGCTCCTTGTCCAAGTGCGTCAACTCGATCAAGGCACGCACGACATAGAGCATGTCGTTGATGTTGTCGTTGTGCAAAAGCACCTTGAAAGGCGGCAATTGCTTGGTATCCGGACGATTCGGCTGCGTCGTTGTCGTGCCCTTTGCGGGCTGGGGCTGCTCAGCGACTGCGGTCCCGGACTCAGCCTGAGGAGCTGACGAGGGTGCTGGCGACGTTGATGGCGTCTGCGGTGCAGGTTCGGCACTCACAAAACCAATCGGATGCTCGAAGGGGCGTTCGCCCCAAGGCCGTTCACCCCATAGGCGAAGACCCGGCTCCTGACGCGCGCTCTGGTCGAACTGATTTGAGACAACAGCCAAACTGAGGACTCCTCGGTCTGTTGGATTGTTCCATCACTGGCAGCCAAAGTCTTGTCAATTCTGGCATTCCTCGCGCGAACCAAATAAATCGTTGCTGCGCGGACTCTTACGCCGATTTACCTCCATTCTCACGAGCCGAGCTTGGCTCGGGCTTTTGATTCTCGGACTACCAGCGAGCCGCTCCATGAGTTTCAGTATCTCCAAGCCGTCGATTCCGCCTCTGCCTCCGTTGGTGGTGATTGTGACTGGTTCGCACCTGTCCGCCGAACTCTGCGATCGACCGCTGGCATACCGCCTGCGAGATCGTATTGTCACGCGCTTGCGCGACGATGAGGTGGGCGATGCCCCGATGCGGGTCGTTGTTTGCTCGGATGTCTGGTATCTGAATCAGGACCATCTGCGCACGCTTGCGACCATCAGCATTGGCGGGCCAGCAGTCTCGGCGCTGTCTGCGTACTTCGCCGATCGCCTGCCGAGCGTTTACGCCATCGACGGCGTCATGATCGTGCAGATGGATGAGAACGCGGGCATTCCCGTCGCCAGCATCTGGGGCATCGATGCTTCCAGCACCAGCGCCGCGGTCGATACGTTCCTCGATAAGTTCCTGGATCAGTTCCTTGATGCGATGACGGCACCGTCTTGAGCGACAACCACTCGAAGCCTACTTGTGAAACTTACTTGTCCAGCACGCGAGTGTGATCCGCCTCGTGGGTTTTTCCAGTGAGGAGATCGGTCAAGCGTGCCCGCAGCACAAGTCTGCCCGAGTTCAGCATTGCGCGATCAGCAGCCTGCACCGGCAATTCAACCATGTAATTAGTGCCGCCAAAGCCGCTGCGATACGCCTCTCGCACTTGTAAAGGCGAGAGTTCGACCGACCCGAGACTCGTTGTATTCAACATGTCTGGTGTCTGCTTCGGATCACTTGCCTGCCACAGCGCCTCGACCACCAGACTGCCCACAACCTGAGTGAATCGGTTGCGACCATCTTTGGGTATGATGTAGACGTTCACGGTCGGGCGTTGCGGGTCGCGCACGCTCGGACCAGACAAGGAATCGATCTCGATGGAAACCACGGCTGGCAGCGCCTGTGCGATCTGCGACGCGAGGTCCGCGCTGGACGCGCTGGTCACGTTGGCCGCGCCCGACGAAGCCTGGATCACGGCACTTGCACGCACCACCAGTTCTTCGCGTTCACGCTCGAGCCCAGCCACTCGTTCGCGGAGGTTCGCGTTCTCGTCTCGAAGTGTGGCAAGCACCTTGTCCTGCGATGATCCGCCATATCGCAAGCCGCAGCCGCACAACGTGGACGATACAGACGCCAATACCGATACCAAGATGAGAATCATCAGCCATGACCGCATGACCGAGGGTAGAGCCTTCACCTTGACGCTCCCCAGATTGCTCGGGGACATTCGCCACAGAGTCACCAGGCAATAGTGGCGGGTTTGACACATCCGATATACTGCACAGACGGGATTCCCGGCTGAGAACATGGCGGACTCGCACAATCAATCCTCCAACCGTTCGGGCGGCGTGAAAATCGCCACCAACACGACCACGCAACTACTCGACGCGCTGCGTGACCAGTCCAACCAGCCAGTCTGGTCCAAGACCTGGGCCGCGATTGATGCCCGCTATCGCCCGGTGATCGCGGCCCTGGCGCGCCGGCTGGGCGCAACCGACGCGGATGCGGACGAGGTCGCGCAGCAGACACTGACCGAGTTTGTGCGTGGCTATGCGCAGGATCACTACGACCGCAAGAAGGGCAGGCTCTCAAGTTGGATCCTGGGCATTGCGCACCACACCACGCTGCGGATGCTGCGCAACGCAAAGCGCGTGAAGCCCGCGAGTCACACGCACCTCGCGGAAGTAGCGGATGAGTCCGCGCTGCGGACAATCTGGACGGACGAGCGCGACCGCGCGATCCTGGCCCAGGCCATGGCCGAACTGCGGAGTTCGTCGGGCGTGGATGAACGCACGCTGAATGCCTTCGAACTAGTCGCGCTGCGGGGCGTGCCTGCGATTGAGGTTGGTAACCAGTGCCAGATGACTGTCGATCAGGTGTACGTCGCCAAGAGTCGGGTCACCAAGAAACTCCGTGAACTGGTCGAGCAACTGACCCGCGCCTTCGAGGAGGACGCTTGAGCGACGCGCCCGCTCCATCTCCGTTTGACACTGATCCAGGAAATGGTCCTGCAGATGGTCCGGCTGATAGTTCGGCTGATGGTTCAACTGAAAGTCCATCGCATGACGATCTGGGTTTTTCGCCTGATGTCTCGCCAGAACTCGGGACGACACCATCGCGCAATGCCGGACATGCCCAGTGCCCCGCAACTGCGGAGATCGAGCGGCTCGCGCTGGATGGCCTGGCATCCCTCGAAGTCAGTGCGCACGTTGCCGGGTGTAGAAACTGCTCGCAACGCCTGCAACGCTCTCGCGACGACGCGATGTTTCTCTCGCGAGTCAAGCACCTCGCGACCGACGGACTTGGCCCGGGCGGCACGCCACGCATTCCCGGCTATCGCGAGTTGACGATTCTGAGTTCGGGCACGCAGGGCGTGGTGTACAAAGGTGTGCAGGAATCCACGCAGCGTCAGGTTGCGATCAAGACCCTGCTGAGCGGGCGCGGCGCAACCATGAAGCAGCGCCTGCGGGCGGAGCGAGAGGCGGAAATCGTTGCCAGTCTTCGCCATCCCAACATCGTGACGGTCTTTGAATCGCGCACGCTCTGGGACGGACAGATCGCGGTCGTCATGGAGTTTGTCGACGGCGTGCCGCTGGATGAGTGGCAGCCAGCGGGCGCAACTCGCCAAGATCGCTTGCGCGAGCAACTCCGCGTGTTTGCGCAGGTGTGCCACGCTGTGCATCACGCGCACTTGAACGGCGTGATCCATCGCGACCTCAAGCCCGACAATATTCTGGTGACCAAGGACACGCGCCCGGTAGTGCTGGACTTTGGCATTGCCAAGGCGGGAACTGTGGCGGGGCTGGCGCGTGCGAACGAAGGAAGCGGAGTAGGAATTGGCAGAGCAACTGGCGCAAGAACCCGAAGCGGACGGCAGGCAACAATCACGGGGGACTTTGCCGGCACACCCGCCTATGCCTCGCCCGAACAGGTCTCGGGTAAGTCGGGGACGGTCGATGCGTTGACGGACGTGTATTCGTTAGGTGTCATGCTGTACCGGCTGCTGACTGGCAGTTTTCCGTACGAACTTGAAGGTTCGATTTTCGAGATGGCCCGCGTGATCCGCGAGCAATCGCCCACACGCCCTCGCGCCCGCGATGGCACGATTCCGCAGGAGGTCGAGTCGATCATCCTGCAGGCGATGCAGAAGGAAAAGTCGCTGCGCTATCAATCGGCGGGGGCAATCGCCAGGGATCTCGAACGATTCCTGAAGGGCGAGCCGGTCGAAGCGATGAGCGCCGTTGGCTGGTATCTGGTTCGCAAGGCCCTGCATGCCAATCGCAAGCCCATCCTGCTTGGGCTGGTTGCGTTGAGCGTACTGCTGGCAGCGGGCGGGGCGGTGGTGCTCAGCGCTTCGCGCGCCAACGCGGCGGCGGCGCGAGAGGCGGCCCAGCGCGAACGCACGGCGGAGGAGGCGGCGCGGGCGCGGGCAGTCACGGAATTGCTGCGCGAGACCATTCCAACGCCCACACCATCGAGCATGCGGCTGGCAACCGTTTCCGGCTCGGGGCTGGGGCGCCTGTACCTTCGCCTGGAAACCGGAGAATTCGCCGACGATCCTGCGATGGACCAGACGCTGCGCCGTCTGTGGGGCCAGGTGTACACCGGGTTTGGCGGTCGCAAGGCGACCGGCCTGATCGCATACTCCGAAGTGTCGCTCCGAAGCGGACTGGAACGACTCCGCGTCCACTATGGGCAAGAGCATGTGGAGATTGGTGAGACGCTGCACAACCTTGCCAGCGTGGTGCTCCTGCGCCGTCGCCCCGCAGAAGCCGAGCCCATGGCACGCCAGGCCCTCGCCATGCGCGAGAAACTGCTTGGCAAAGACCATATCGCAACGGCGGAAACGCGCGGACTGCTCGCCCGCGTCCTGCTTGAACTCGGGCAACAAGAGGAAGCCGAGGATCAGGCCCGGACGGCGCTCGCGGACTTTGCAAACTCCCCGGCTGGCGAGGCAGACCTTCCCATCGCGGCCATCGAGTCGATGCTGGCGCGATCGAAGATGGGCGACCAGCGATGGACAGAGGCGGAGTCGCTGGTTCGTTCCTCGCTGTCTCGTCGCGTGCGTCGTCTGCCTGTTGAAGATCCGGAGTTCATCACCTCGCTCGAGGACCTGGCCCTGCTCGCGGAGGGCGCGCCCGAGTGCGGGCTTGTGCGCATCGTGGCTCCGATTTGGGAGGACCAGGTTGAGAACCAAATCGTGCCGAAAACTTCGCAGGCTCTGGACGCATCGTTGACGCTTGCAGCACGCATTCGCGCGGACATACCCACGCTCGCCCGTCCGGACGAGGGAACCGTCTATATGGTCGTGCAACTGGGACGAACCGATGCGCTGGGTCGCATTGTCGCGCTCCAGGAATTGCTGCTGGGCGATAAGGACGTGACCCTCGTGCGGACGCTGATGGCCAGGATGATCGCCGCGGGCGCGGAGCAGAACATCGAAACGAAGGTCGCAGTCACCCTTCGTGCAGCGTCCATTCTGGAGCATCACTTCGGCAAGGACCATCCATCGACGGTGGTCTGTCTCGAAGAGGCTGCGATGAGCAACTACTTCCTGGGACGCTTCGACCAGGCTGTTGAGATCCAGCGTAAAGCCTGCGCCATCCGCGAACTGATTCCCATCGAGGCCCGCGACCCGATGATGCTCGCCAACGGCATGCGATACATCGCGCACTTTCTCGCGTGCGATGGTCGCCATGCCGAGGCCTTGCCTGTCTATGAGGACGCGATCCGTCGGCTGGTTGCCTCGGTCGGGGAGAAGCACCACCTGGTGACGATCTGCCGGAGTCTGCAAGCCTGGACCCTCTGGAATCTGGGCGAGCAGGAGCGGGCGGATGCCCTATCGCGCCTCGCGCTCGAAGACTCCATATCGAATCCTGCAATGTCCGTCGATCAACTGCAACAGTCGCGGTTCGTTCGTGCCCGCATTTTGCTGCGAAAGGGCGAACCAGCCGAGGCGAAGGAACTCCTGGAACAAGCGTGGAGCGTGACGTACAAATTTTATCCTACGAACCACATGTTGCGGAGGGAATTTATCGCCGATGCGACTCGTGCAAGCGAACTGGTCAACGACAAGGAGCGAGCCGCATGGTGGGCATCACAGTTGGAGACTGATCCGACAACAGCCCCCGATGCGTCGCACGAACTTCGTTGAGCAGCAGCCGCACACTGGATGGTGCGTTATTCCTCGTCTTCAAACTTGACATCAACATCGAATTGCCCATCCGTTCCATCACTGCTGGTGCCGCCCACGATCATGCGAATAAGTTGCGCCATTTGCTCACGGGTGTCGTTCTCAACCTTCAAGCGATGGATGGGCATCAGTTCAAGGGCGCGTGCCTCGCCCGGTACTTCCAAGCGGGCCTGGTCGAGTTGCTCTCGACCAGACCACCAGGCGTAGCGGCGCCAACTCTTCTCCAGTTCTGACCGCTCCCCCTCTGCAAAGACTTCGACAGCGATGCGGACCGGGCGAGGAATACGGACAAGGATGCGGGCGCGCGTACCTTCGTTGATGATCCGGATGCCGTCGCTCCGCATCTTTGACAGGTCGCTTCCATAACTGGCGACGACTGGGGTCTGGATGCTGGCCTTGCCCTCGCCAAAGAACATGCTCTCGATCTTCTTCTCGACGCGGATGCTACTGGTGATCTGAACCGTGATGAGTTTCATCGTCCGGACGGCACGGGCGACAGCTTCGGGATCGATGGCGTTGCGCTGGGTCATCAGGGCTGAGACGCGCTGCTCCCGGGCCCGGTCGCGCAGCACCATCCAGACCACGCTCGCGGTTGTCAAGGCGCAGAAGGCGAGGACCAGGATGAGTTGCCAGCGACGCATCACAGCATTGTCGGCACCTCATACGCTCCGGCATGAGCGAGGTTCTGCGATGAGCGAGTTGTCGGTCGTTCGCCTGCGGGCCTTGTCGGGCCGGCCACTGGCCGACGCACGCCTGTGTGCCATGGTTGTGTCGAGTGCACAGGCCCTCGCGGAGCGCAATGGCCTGCGAGTTGGCCGCATCGAGACGACTCCCGACGCCATCACGCTCTGGATCGAGGCCGACAAACTGGCGTGCATGGGCTTTCTGATGGAACTGCGACGTAACACTAACGCGTGGTACGAAGCCAAGTACGAGGTCGGACCATTGTGGGGAACGCCAGCGGGGGCCGAGGAATAGGCAAAGGACTAGGCCAGCACAAGCGTGTAGATTCAGCCTTTGCCGACAAGATCGCTGTGGAGACGACCCCACCAAAACCCCTCCGCCTGCTCATCGTCCTACCTAGTTGGGTGGGCGATGTGGTCATGGCCACGCCCGTATTGCGTCGCATTCGTCGGGCCTTGCCCGGCGCTTTCATCGGCGCGCTCGCCAGGCCTGGAATCGATCAGTTGCTCGCAGGCTGCAACTTCATCGACGAGTTTCATGTCCAGCGTGCGAGCGGCGTCATGGGGCCCAAGTTTGTGGCCGCAAAGGTGCGCCCGCGCCGCTACGACACGGCGCTCCTGCTCACCAACTCACTATCAACAGCCTTGATCGCGCGCATCGCAGGTATTCCACGCCGTATCGGCTACGACCGCGATGGGCGGGGCATGCTGCTCACCGATCGCTTGCAACCGCCGATCCGCTCGGGCTGGAAGGACGCTGTCAGTTTATTCTCACGCACCAAGTATGAGATCGTGCCGGCGTGTACCTACTACTGGCGTGCGGCGGACGTGATGCTGGGTGAATCTTCGGACATCCGCGAACCATTCACACATCCGCTGCCCGCGCAGGATCGGGGGCAAGCCGTGTGCATGGAACTTGCCACAACCGATGAGGAAGAACGGGAAGCGGATCGCATCCTTGCAAACATGCCCGCAAGCGATCCAGCCGTCAAACCTTCGATGCGGACACGCCCATTGGCCCTGCTCAATCCGGGCGGCAACAACCAGGCCAAGCGCTGGCCAGCCGAGTGCTTTGCAAAGATTGCTGATTGGCTGGCTACTTCCAGCGCCAAGAGCGTGAGCACGGGGGCCGCTCCACCATCCCACAGTATGTCTTTGCAGAACTCAGCCTTTGACATCCTTTTCAACGGCTCGCCCAACGAGCGTGAATTGTGCGAGGCTCTCGCCAGTCGCTGTCAGGTTGCAAAACCACTTGTCCTGCCCGAGCATGGCATCACGCTGGGCGCGCTCAAGGCCATCACCAGGCGTTGTCAACTTATGGTGACCAACGACACAGGGCCACGCCATATCGCCGCGGCATTCGGCGTGCCGCTAGTAAGCCTTTTCGGACCAACCGACCATCGCTGGACTGTTATCCCAACCAAGCCAGGGGCGCGCGAGGCAGTAGTGGTTGCGGACCCGACGCTGCCTGCGGACGAAACCGCGAACGATCACCCAGAGCGATGCAGCATCGAGCACATCAGCGTCGATCGCGTGCAGCATGCTGTGCGCGAAGTATTGGAGCAAACGCATGGCAGCCAGAAGTGATGGGATGCACGTTGCCCGCACTATCAAATTATGCTTGCGAGTTGTGCCTACGAACCATCCAGAAGGAACGCAACCCAGTTTGTGCTTTTTTCTCGTTCAATCGTTGCAGGGGTCGCCATGATCGTTGTTTCGGGCGTTTCGGGAGTATTGCGCAAGTCTGCTACGCCCTGCACCCGCGCGGGCCTATTTCGTATTCGCTGTTGACGACGCGAGAGCCATGCTCCGATCCAAGCAGTCAAGCCTGCGACGTATTGATACGACTTATCGACGCGACGCAAGGCCCCAAGGAGCGTGGCATGCGTCAGTTATATCTTGGTGACTTGCTGGTTCGGCATGGCGTGCTCACGTATGAGCAACGGGATCGCGTGCTCGACGCTCAGAAGAGCAGGGGCGGGCCCTTTGGCGTGCTTGCCGAAGAGATGTACGGCATCTCTCCCAACTCAGTCGAACGCGCATGGGCAGAGCAGTACGCGGCGTTAGCGCCGACGATCGACCCACGGACATACAACGTGCAGCCCCGAGCGCTGGAAGTGATCAACCGCCGACAGGCGTGGCAGTTCCGCGTGCTCCCGCTCGAGTTCCAGGGGCCCAACCTCGTCGCATGCACGACGCAGGAAGGACTGGTGCGGGCGCTGCGATTCACGGGCTGGCGACTTGGACACCAGGTGCAGTTCCTGCTCTGCCAGCCGCTCGCGCTGGGCGAGTCGCTGTGCGAGCATTACCCCATGGCGGGCATGACGCCACAGAGCGTCTGCGAGAGCATTGCTGCGTAGCAATAAATCAAACCAATCACCCGCCATGGTCAGCGATGCGTCGTTGCTCGATTCGAGTGAACAGATCGTTGCCTGTGAGCAGCACTTCAAACACGAACGGTCTTGATATCTCGGAACGCTTCGATAGCGTGAGCCCGGGTTGTGCTCAGGTCGACCAGCGGCTCGGGGTAGTCTAAACGCGAGCGAAGCAGGGCCGGCACAGTCCACGGTTCGTGGATCGCTTCGCCCTCGAGGTCTCGCAGTTCGGGGACATACGTCCGGATGTACTGGCCCAACGGATCAAACTTCTGGCTCTGGCTTAGAGGATTGAAGACGCGGAAGTACGGCGCAGCGTCGGTCCCTGTGCTGGCGCTCCATTGCCACCCGCCGTTATTGCTCGCAAGGAACCCATCGATCAGGTTCTGCATGAACCACTTCTCGCCCAATCGCCAGTCGAGGAAGAGGTTTTTAGTAAGATACATCGCGACGACCATGCGGATGCGATTATGCATCCAGCCCGTCGCGAGCAGTTGTCGCATGCCCGCATCAACGATCGGCACGCCCGTCTTGCCTTGTTTCCAGGCCTCAAAGTGCCTTGGATTCTGCTTCCACTCGACCCGCTCAGTAACGGGCTGGAAAGCGCGACCCATGCACACACGCGGGTAGCCGTGCGTGATGTGGATGTAGAACTCGCGCCACAGGACCTCGCTGATCCAGTGAACGATGCCCGGATTGCCGCTATCCAGTCCGAGCGAGCCTGCGCTGGCGAAGGTTTCGTTGGCCTGCAACGCCGCGACGACACACTGGCGAGGCGAGATGGTTCCGATGGCCAGCGCGGGCGAGAGCATGCTGGTTCCCCGCTGGCCCGGCATGTCGCGATCATCCTTGTAGCGGGTGATGGACTTCTCGGCAAAGCCGCGGAGTTGCGCGAGCGCATGATGCTCGCCCGCGGGCCACATCGAAGACAACCTCGCTGGATCAAGAGCGGGATCAAGAGCGGGATCAAACCCCGCAACACGATCGGGAATCGCATCCGGGCTTGCGACCATCGCTGCTTGCTTCCGGGGCAGGGACCACGCAGTGAGGCCGCCTCGCGATTCGATAAGTTTGTACGCGGCTTTTTTGAAGGGTGTAAAGACGGTAAAAAATCGACCCTCGCCGGTGCGCACGTCGCCCGGCTCAAGGATCGACTGATCGGTGAAGGCGTGGACAGTCCAGCCGGATTGATCGCAAAGGCTACGGGTGAGGACATCACGCCGAGCCTCGTTGATCTCGTACTCCTTGTTGAAGTACAGCGCATCGCACCGCTGTTCTTGCATCACAGCATGCACAACACCAGGCACATCACGGGCTGTCAGGGCAGTGCGCACGAGCAGCGCGATGTTGAGTTTGGCGAGCGAAGCCGAGAGTTCGCGCAGGGTGCGCAGCATCAGATCAATCTTGATCGGCGCGCAATCGTGCGCCTTCCACTCACCAGGCGACACTACAAAGAGCGCGACCAGCCCCGCATCGGCCGTATTGGCGGCCTGAAACAGCGCAGTGTTGTCGAGGGTGCGGAGGTCGGACCTGAACCACATGAGGGGTCGCATAGATAGTCTTGTACGCCTGCTCGCGCTTGCTTAGATTCACCGACTTGCACGCCAAGAGTCGCAACACGTTGCCGGCGATGGAATTCTTGCGGCTTTGAAACCTCACAAAACGCCTCGGCTCACCGCCAACGACGCACGCACAGCGTGTTGTTCTGCCCGCCAAAGCCGAAACTGTTGGAGAGGCACGCTTCCACCCCGCCAGCAGATCGCAGATCGCGGGCCTGATTGGGCACGTAATCAAGGTCAAGTTCGGGCCCGGGATCGTTCAGGTTCATCGTGGGCGGGAGGAATCCGCTCTGGATCGCCTTCACGCACGTAATCAATTCCACTGCGCCCGCGGCCTGAATCAAGTGTCCCAGCATGCTCTTGACACTGCTGAACGGGACACTGTCAGCCAGTTGGCCAAACAGCGCCTTGACCGCTCGCGTCTCGATCTTGTCATTTTCCTGAGTGCCCGTGCCGTGCGCAGAGATGTAGTGGATGAGCGGTCGACCATCCGGCCCACGCTCGCGGGGCGACAACCCTGCCTGGCTGCATGCCTGCGCCATCGCCGCGACCGCCCCCTTGCCCTCGGGCTGAATATCAGTAATCCGAAACGCATCGGCGGACGAGCCATACCCCGCAACCTCTGCCAGGATCGTCGCGCCGCGCCGCAACGCATGCTCGGAATCTTCGATCACCAGAATCCCTGCACCCTCACCCATCACGAAGCCATCGCGGGACGCACTGAAGGGCCGGGCCGCAGTCTGCGGACTGTCCCGGCGCGTGCTCATCGCCGTCAGGCGGATGAACCCGGTCATGCCCAGCAGGTGGATCATGCTGTGGCTGCCTCCCGCGAGCATGACATCGGCATCGCCCCGACGGATGATCTCGCTGGCTTCGCCGATAGCCTGCGTGCTCGCCGCGCACGCCGTCATGCAGTTGAAGGCCGGACCCCGCGCACCAAAGGCCTGGGCCATGTGGCTGAGCGTGATGTTGGGCTCCTGCTCGATCTCTGCTATCGCATGCATGCGTGTCAGCGCTGTCCTGGCCCACGCCACATCATCGATGGTCTTGGTCTCTGGCTTCCAGCCAGCGATATTGGTCGCGATGAAGTTGTCGTAGTCGGGGCTGCCCTCGCCAGCACCCAAGTACATGCCCACGCGATCAAGATCAATCTCCGCATGGGGCTTTGCACGGAAACCCCTGCGCTGACCTACTGCTTGGCCAACTCCCTGCCCCGCTAGTTGCGGATTTTCCTCGCCCAGTCCTGCCTGCCGCCATGCCTGAGCCGCCGCGGCCAGCGCAAACTGGCTGTTGAGGCCGCCCCGAGCGTGCAGCGCGGCATCCTCGAGAAAGTGCGAGAGTTGAAAACCGCGAACCTCGGCCGCGAAGTTGGTCGAGAACGTGTCGGCCTCATACCGAGTCACGCGCGAGATGGCGTTCGCACCAGCCAGGAGCTTGGTCCAGACCGAGTCAACATCACTGCCCAGGGGAGTGACCAAGCCCATGCCTGTGATGACGACCCGCCGAGTCAAACGACTTCCCTTCTGCTACAAAAAAAACACCAAGGAACCAGATGCCAAGGACCCATTCACTAAGAACCAACGTTATCGAAACTCAACCCCGATCGTCAAACTCTCCATCCTGGTCCTCGCCCTCGTCGAGCGTGATGCCCTTCTCCTTCATGATCTTGTCGATGTTCACGACGCGAACCAGGCCGTCCTTGAGTCTGCGCTCGGCGAAGTTGATAATCAGGCCCAACTCCATGTCCTGGGCCTTGAGTTTGGCCCGCAGCGCCAGCCGCTCAAAGGTACTGACCTGTCCGGGACGGGCCATGACCTCAAGAAAAAACTTGCCATCGACAAAGAGATCGCTCTTCGCCTCACCAATCTTCCGATCCTTATACATCACGTTGATGGTGTGCCCCTGCGAATACGCAACACCCAACGCGTCCAATTCCATCTTCATCGCGTTTAGATACGCAGCCTGGTCGTAGCCAGGGCCAAGCGTCTTGTGCACGTCAATCGCCGCGCCGATTGCCTTGCGCGAGGCTTCAGTCGTGCTGGCATCCAGAGCCGACAGCGGAATGCCGCGACGCTCGCCCCCATATCCACCTCGAC
>CAYRPC010000060.1:0-17096 GCA_964425995.1 uncultured Phycisphaeraceae bacterium | reverse complement strand
GCACCCGTTCAACGTCCATCGAGGTCAGCCCCCAGCCAACCCTCATCGCCCAACGCATGATCGCGGCGACAAATCGGTAGAACAGAATACTGCGCAGTGACGCACCGGGTTGCTTGGTCCGCATCTGTTCGAACATCGGTCTCATCATATCAAGGTGTCATGCAAGCGCAATGACTGGTGACGGCTCCGCCAAAGGCCAGATCCGCCTAGCGAGGATGACCATTCATTCGCAGCAGGTTCCGGCACTGCGCTACGAATGTGACTACGCGATATACGCCCCCAACCCCTGCATCCCGCCCTCGCGCCCAAAGCCGCTTTCTTTATAGCCGCCGAACGGCGATGTGGGATCAAACCGGTTGTAGGTATTGCACCAGACCACGCCCGCCTTGAGTTTCCCCGCAACCTCGAACATCTTGCTGCCCTTGTTGGTCCACACGCCCGCGGCGAGGCCATACGGAGTGTTGTTGGCCTTCGTGATCGCCTCTTCAACGGTCCGGAAACTCATCAACGCGAGCACCGGCCCAAAAATCTCTTCGCGCGCGACGATGTGCGATGGCTGCACGTCGTAGAAAAAGCAGGGGCGGCACCAATAGCCCTTCTTGGGAAGTTGATTGAGTACGTGATTGGATACCCCCTCGCTCCGCGAGGGGTCGATCAACATTTTGCCATCGTTTGCGTCACTACTTCGTCCCTCGCGGAGCGAGGGGGCACCCATGTTGGAACCCATGTTGGAACCCAGATTGGTCCCCAGGCCCGGCACGCACAGTCTCGCCCCTTCTTTCTGCCCTTCGCTGAGGTAATAGTTGATCCGATCCAACTGGGCCTTGTTGTTGATCGCGCCCACATCCGTGTTCTTGTCCAGCGGATCACCCACGCGCAAACTGGCCATCCGCAGTTCGAGCTTCTTCCTGACCTCCTCAATGATCGACTCCTGCACCAGCAATCGCGAACCCGCGCAGCACACTTCGCCCTGATTGAAGTAGATACCCTGAATGATCCCCTCGATCGCCTGGTCGATGCTCGCGTCGTCAAAGATGATGTGCGGGCTCTTGCCGCCCAGTTCGAGCGTGAGTTTCTTGGGCCGACCCTTCGGGCTGGCTCCCGCGCCAGAGGCACGAGCCACCGCGAGCGCGATTTTCTTTCCAACTTCAGTACTGCCCGTAAACGCGATCTTGTCGATGCCCGGATGGTTGACGATCGCACTCCCGGTGCGTCCATCACCCGTCACGATGTTGACCACGCCATCGGGCAGGCCAACTTCCTGGAAAATCTCCGCAAGCCGCAGCGCTGTCAGCGACGTGGTCTCGGCAGGCTTGAGCACGACGGTGTTGCCGCACGCAAGGGCCGGCGCAAGTTTCCACGCGCACATCATCAGCGGAAAGTTCCAAGGAATGATCTGGCCGCAGACACCGACCGGCTCTGGGTACCCCCTTGCTGTTTCTGGGTACCCCCTCGCTCCGCGAGGGGAGTCCATTCCACTTCGCCCCTCGCGGAGAGAGGGGGTCGAGGGGGTACCCAAGCGAACATACTCCAACTTATCTGCCCACCCCGCATAATAAAAGAAGTGAGCCGCCACCAGCGGCACATCCACATCGCGAGATTCCCTGATGGGCTTGCCGCTGTCCATGGTTTCGAGCACAGCAAGTTCGCGGGCTCGCTCCTGGATGCGCCGCGCGATGCGGAAGAGGTACTTGGCGCGCTCGGTCGCGGGCAGTGCCCGCCACTTGGGCAGGGCCTTGCGGGCACAAGCGACCGCCGCGTCCACGTCCTGCTCGGATCCTTGCGAGATCATCGCCAGCGTCGCTTCGGTGGCCGGATTGATGGTGGCAAACGAACCCTTATCACGCGGCGTGACAAACTCGCCTCCGATGAAGTGTCCATACCGCTGGGATATCTCCACCTTCACGGTTTCTGGTGCGGGCGCATAGGTGATGGTCGTCGCCGCGTGCTGCCCAATACCGCGAGCCTCGACGCTCCCCGCCTGCACGTTCTTCACGCCGTTGTGTTCACTGGACATGGATGATGTTAGGAAACCCGACGGGCGGCTCCACATTCCGGACACCTCGCCAACCCCGCCAACGGATATGCACACCCGACGCATTGCCCTCGGCAAGTCCTGCGACGAAATCGCATCCTGGCCAGTCCCGCCATCGCACCCCACGCCAGCACCGAGAAGATCAGCCAGTTCGCAATCAAAGCGGGCCAAATCGGGCGAAGGGGAATGAACTCGCGGGCGGCGAGCCCATTCTGAAACCGCGTGGGCGTGCACAGGCCAGTCTGCCAGATGGTGAGTGGCTCAGGGGTGATGGTGCGGCCCGCTTGGATCGACATCGCGACCCGCGACATCGAACAAAAGGGCACGCCATACTCCCAGCGGGACATCCAATGGACGATGATGGTCGGGTCTTGTCGGCGAGTTTCAGCGAGCCGCCTGAGGTTGTGCGCGGCGCTTTCGATGCGGGCACCCCAGACGACGCTGACTCGATTGGCACTGTCTGGCATGGTTGGCCAGCCGTCGCGCGGGGTTTCGGGCCAGCGTGCGTCGATCTCGCTGACGTGGTACGCAGCACCATGAGCCCAGAGCATTGGAAGCCACGAGCAGAGCAAAGTGATCGGCATCGCGATTCCAACCGACCACGCAATACCTCGCACAAACTTCGTCACTGCGTCACTCCATCGCGTCTACTCACGCCTCCGCAAAGTCATACCCCGCCACATACTTTCCGGTCTTCAGTCGCACCAACTGCCTCAAAATGTCGTTGCAGAGCGTGCTGGCGCCAAATCGAAAATAATGCGGTGTGAGCCACGGGTTGGTGCCGCCAGGGCCGGCGCGAAGCGGGCCCATCACTTCGTGGACCATCACGAGGTAATGCACTGCTTGCTTTGCGCTGCGAATGCCGCCCGCAGGCTTCATGCCCACAACCTTGCCGGTCCGCAGGTACCAATCCTTGATCGCTTCGAGCATGACCAGCGTCACGGGCATGGTCGCGGCCGGCTGCACCTTGCCCGTGCTGGTCTTGATGAAGTCGATGTTCACAGTCTGGGTACCCAAAGTCAGACCCGATGGGCTGCCCGACGCAACCACGTCATCCATCGCCATGATCGCGATGTCGCTCGCAAGTCGCACATTGTCAAACGTCTCAAGCTCGCCCGTCTCCAGAATCACCTTCAGGTGCGCGTACGAGCCGTCCGCTCGCTGGCACGCTCGCTTCACGCTGCGAATCTCCTCAGCGACTTCGTCATACTTCCCCGCCAGAAAAGACCCACGGCTGATGACCATGTCGATCTCATCCGCGCCCACACCGACGGCATCGCGAACATCCTTAAGGCGGATATCCAAGGGATACTGCCCACTGGGAAAGCCTGTCGCGACGCTGGCGATGTTGACCTTAGTTGCACCGGTAGCCAGCCCTACTTGGCCAGCCGTACTCCTGCCCCGGAGGGGCGGGCTACCCCCATGTGTACCCAGAATCTCCGTACAGAACGGCACCAGGCTCGGATACACACACACCGCCCCACAGTGCGGCAGTCGCACGCCCAGCACCTGCTCGTCACGCTCGAAGGGGCGGAGCGCCTTGTAGCAGAGTCCTCGGACCTTTTCCGGACTGTCCTTCCCCTCCAGTGTGGTCAAGTCGAGCATCGAGAGCGCAATGGTGAGCAATTCCCGCTTGGTCGCGTTCTTGATCGATCGCTTCGTGAACGAGGCAGCGCGTTCGACGACCATCACCGTGTCCACTGTCGGGCTGCGCCAAGTCATGCCGGATTCTATGAACCACCGCTCATCCCGACACCCGCAAGAGCCTTGGAGAATCACGAACAACCCGCAACCTGCGAGCCTGCACCATCGCGTCGTATCATGCACGAACCGCCCTTCCGGTCCCTTCGCCCCCCGCCCCCGCCTGCTCCCCGCGCTCGCACCGACCACCATGACCCGCATCCAAGTCGCTAAAACCTACAAGCTCTTCGTGAACGGCGCCTTCCCACGCAGCGAGTCGGGTCGCTCGTGGCCCATCGCCAGCCTCTCGGGAGATGTTCACCTCTGCCTCGCCTCGCGAAAGGACCTCCGCGATGCGGTCGAAGCCGCCCGCGCCGCCCAGCCCAAGTGGCAAGCCTCCACTGCCTACAACCGGGGCCAGATTCTGTATCGCATGGCCGAGATGATGGAGGGAAAACGCCGCGAACTTGCTGAGGCCGTCGAATCTGTGGCGGAGCAGACCGCCCCCGCTCGTTTGACTAAGGGTCCAGGGGCTCGACGAACCTCCAAAACGATGCAGAGCACCGCCCCGCGTACTTCGGCATCGCTTCGCTCTTTCAACGCGCCACTCTCGGCAGTCGCAGAGGTCGCTGCTGCGATTGATCGACTGGTGTACTACGCCGGTTGGTGCGATAAGTATGCGCAGGTACTGGGCTGTCACAACCCAGTCGCAGGCCCCTACTACAACTTCACAGTGCCCGAGCCAACCGGCGTCGTGGGCGTGGTCGCGCCCGATGCGTCGCCCCTCCTTGGCCTGATCTCGCTGCTCGCGCCCGCCCTGGTCCCAGGCAACACCACGATCGTGATTGCGAGCAATACCAATCCCATCCCCGCCGCTGTGCTTGGTGAGGTATTGGCCACCAGCGATCTGCCCCCGGGCGTTGTCAACATCCTGACCGGCAAACGCGATGAACTCCTGCCCCACCTCGCACCCCATCGCGATATCGACGCGATGACAGCCGCAGGCCTGAGCGTGAGCGAAGCACAGCTATTGCGTGAAGGTGTTGCCGAGAATCTCAAGCGGGTCTGCATCTATGATGCAGCAGCGCTGATGGCGGGCCAATCGGGCCAAGGCCTCGAGCAAATCCGGGCCTGCGTCGAGTTCAAAACAATCTGGCACCCAGCCATCGCATAAGCAGACAGCAACTCGCTGGCCCACCGCCTTCGACACTTCATCGCTACTTCTCTGCTTCTGAGCATCACTTCGTCAATGCGTTGTTGGTTTTCCGGCCCGCTTCAAACGCTCGAATCGTGCAATGCACGCACGCACAAAACAGCGCCAAGCCCAGGCTCGCCAGCATGATTGCCCCCACCCAAGCCACCCACGCCGCTACCTGCCCCCCACCGCTGCTGAGCCATGCACGTCCCTTGAAGGCAAGCAGAGCCAGACCTGCGAGCGGCACGCCCGTCATCGCCGCCCACTTGACGTAGTGCCAACTCCGGACATTGCGAGACAGCACCGCCCACGCCGCCACCAACCCAACCACAACCGCCAACCCAAGCCGCACCACGAGAAACAGTCTGAGCGATTGAGACCCGCCGCTGCGCATGGTCATCGTCCCGTTGGGCACGCTCAACCAACCCAGAAACGACGCGACGAAGAACGTCCCTGCCACGCACGCCAGCGCCATCCCGGGCCCTTCGCGGAAAAAACCTCGCGCGAACAAAACTCCGATCGCGCCCGACAGCCCGATGCACAGTTCCATCCCCAGCAACAAGTAGTATGGCTGGCTGGCCCGCATCGTGAGGATCGACACGCCCACTGCACTCAATACCGCTAGGACGCTCACAACCAATATGAGCGAACGCAGGCTCTTCCCGATATCCGGCAGAACAGCGATGCCCTCAACAAGGGAACGATTGACGACATTCATGTTGGCTGGCTTCGTTTCCATTCCAAGGAACCAATCCTATCGACTTGCAACGTCCGCCGATTCGTGCCATTGACGCTGGCTGCTCTTCAATCAGCAGCAATCTTGTCAATTTTACCGAACAAAAAACGAAAAATATGTATCGGACCTGAAGCCCCCCCCACGGCTCAACCGATGCTGAACATGCGAAGATATGCAATCCACGCATGCTCGATCAGTCAGGAATCGACAGGTCAGAAACCAACAGGTCAGGAGTAGTCACGGATGGCTCACAATGCTCCCGCCAATTTCTCAGGTGGTCTTTCAGGCAGTTCACCGGTCGAAGTCGCCGCTCGTCGGCTCTATGCCCGCGTCCTCTCGCAATGGGCGATGGACTTGATGATGCTGCGACGCGAAGGCCTGGACCAACCCACCGCCCGAGGCAGTCAGAACTACATCGCTCCTCCAACCTGGGAAGGCGCGTTCGTCGGCCATGGCGAGGCCATGCGATGGGTTGGCGGCTCGTTGGAGCGTGAATTGCGATGGAAGCCAGCAGCCCGCAAGGCGGCCTGAACGCACCATCGCAGGTTTGGACCGATCGATTTCCATCGCGTGGGACTCGATTCCCGAAGTCAAGGACGACACCATGAGTGGCATCAGCACAGGCACAGGGATCTTCAGCGGCATCGACTCACGCTCGATCATCGATCAATTGATCGCCATCGAGTCGCGACCGAAGCAGTTGGCACAGTCTCGTATTGCCGGCCTGCAACAGCAGCGCGCGGCGTTTCTAGACATCAACGCCCGTCTTGGTTCGCTCAAGACCTTCGCCGCGTCGTTCCGCATCGACAGGACCTTTGATGCCAAGACCACCAGCAGCAGCAACGAGAACATCCTCACCGCCACCGCAAGCCTCACGGCGGCCACGGGGAGTTATTCATTCCGCATCGACCGTTTGGTGACCACCCAGCAGAGCATCTCGCGCGGCTTTGCCGATCGTAATTCCAGTGGCCTGGGCCTTCCCAGCATCACCGTCGAATCCGCCAAGGCCCGCCTCGACGCCAACACCGCCCTCGCCGACCTCAACAACGGGTCGGGCGTGCAGCGGGGCAAGATCATCGTGACCGACTCTGGCAATCGGGCGGCGACCATCGACCTTTCGAGGGCCGTGTCGGTCGAGGATGTCGTCAACGCAATCAACGCCAATGGAACGGCCCAGGTGACCGCGAGCGTCAAGGACGGATCATTCGTCATCAAGGACAACGCGGGCGGCACCATCACGATTGCCAACGGCGCGGGTTATACCACAGCGACCAGCCTCGGACTGCCTACGGCCACCACCACTGGTGGAACCGTCACCGGCTCGCGCGTGTACGGGCTCAACGCCAACACTGCCCTCACCACGTTCAACGACGGCAACGGCGTGCTCATCAAGCAGAATACCAACTCCACCACATTCGCCAACTTCAATATTGTGGTGGATGGCACCAACGTTGCAATCAATCTCAGCGATGTCTACGAGGCTGCCACGGGTGGTGGTGCAGCCACCAAGATACGGTCCGGGGTCAGCACCACGGGCGGTGTGATCCAGCGCATCAACGATGCCCTGACCGCAGCCAACTACAACGAGGTTCGCGCGTCCCTCAACGCCGACTCTGGTCGGATCGAACTCACGGATTCACTGGGACGCTCGTTCGAGATAACCGAGGCCGGCGGCGGAAGCACCGCCCGCGACCTTGGCCTTTCGGGCAATGGAACGGGCTCGCTCAATGGCCGTCGCGTGCTCGCGGGGCTCAATAGCACGCTGGCTACCAGCCTCAACGGCGGTGCGGGTGTTGCTGGCGATGGTGTGCTGAACTTCACGCTCCGCAACGGCAGCACCTTCACCGCTACCGTCGACACCACCAAGTCAATCACCGACATCCTCGCCGACATCGAAGCCGCCAGCGCCACAACGCCCGGCGGACCAGCCCGCGTCCGCGCCACGCTGGATTCCAAAGGCACGGGCATCCTCCTCACCGACACCACGGGGGGCACCACCAGCAACCTCATCATCACCGGCTCCAGTGGGAATGACACAGCGGCGAGCCTAAAGATCTCAACGGGGACGATTGGGGTTGCGGCGAGTTCGGTTTCCAGCGGCAATCTCCAGAAACAATACATCAGTTCGAGCAGCCTCCTCGAAAAACTCAACAATGGCAGGGGCGTTGGGACGGGCAAGTTCCGCTTGACCGACAGCGCGGGCCGCATCGCAACAATCGACATCAGCACCGACAGCAAGACGATCGGTGATGTCATCATCGAAATCAACGCCGCTGTCTCAACTACGGGCAGCGGCGGGACCGGGGGCGAGCCCCTCAGCATCCGCGCCCGCATCAACGAGACGGGCGATGGTGTCGAGCTCTACGACACCGGCACTGGCGCCGGACGCATCAAGGTCGAGGACACCACGGGCACGGTTGCTAAAAGCCTGAACATCAACGGCACAGCGACGGGCACCGCGACCGGGGCGGACAACAAGATCAACGGCACGCTCGAACGCAAGATCACGTTTGGCCTGAGCGATACATTGGACGATGTGGTCCGCAAAATCAACGAAGCGGGTGGAGATGTCACGGCCTCGGTGATCTCAGACGGCACTGGTGCAACTCCCTTCCGCCTCGCTCTCACCAGCAAACTCAGCGGGCGTGACGGACGAGTGATTATCGACTCGGGCGCGGTCGATCTGGGCATCACTTTTTTATCTCAGGGCGAGAACGCGCTGGCGTTCTTTGGCTCTGGAGATGTCGCCAACTCCATCGCCGTGACCAGTTCCTCCAACATCATCGACAACATTCTGCCGGGCGTCAAGATCGACCTCAAGGGCACGAGCCAGGATCTGATCCAACTCAACGTGACCAACGATAGTGCGAAACTCGAGAAGTCTGTGACCGACTTCGTCGGTGCCTTCAACACCGTGATTGATCGCATCAACACCCAAACCAGGTACGATCGAGAAAGCAATCGCAGGTCGCCCCTGACGGGCGACGGCACCACCATTGAACTCAAAGCAGCCCTATCGCGCGTCGTTCAGCAGCGGGCCCAGAACGTAACCGGTCGCTACCAGCGCCTCGTCGATGTGGGTATCAAGATCGGGAAGGACAGCAAACTGGAGTTTGACGAAGACAAGTTCCGCGAGGCCATCGCGGCCGATCCCGAGGCGGTCGAAGCCCTCTTCACCACGCGCACGCTGGAAGGAACGCAGACCCAGGAAGTGGAGCCGGGCGTCACGGTCAACAACCCAAACTTTGGCTCGACCTTCTCCTCGCTGGGTGCGTTGGGCCAGATCGAGGCGCTCACGGATCGATACGTCAACTCGATCAGCGGCGTGCTGACCAGCCGCAACAATGGTTTGCAACGACAGATCGACTTGCAGACCAGCCGCATCGAACTTCTGGACGTGCGCTTGGCTTCGCGCCGGAGCGTGCTGGAGCGCAAGTTTGCCGCGATGGAGAGCATTGTGGGCAAGTTGCAGCAGCAAGGCTCGTCGCTCAACTCAATCGGTCGCTAAGCAACACTGTTGGACTCAACTCACCCACTGCCACGACCGATAGTTTCCCGCATGAGCCTCCCGCAACGCCAGAACGATGTCGCCCCCGCGCATGCCCAGGCAGCTCAACAGCCAGCTCAAGAGGCAGTTCAACAGGCCACAGCGGGCGCGGCGATCAATCTTGGTGCAAATCCACTCTTTGATGCCGCAACCCAGCAAAAGGCCCGCTCCGCCAACGCTTACCTGCGCACGCGTGTCATGTCGGCTTCGCCCGAAGAACTTCGCCTGCTCTTGCTCGAGGGCGCGGTGCGCTTCGCTGGCCAGGGTCGAGAGGGCATCGTCTCCAAGAACTACGAGCAGTCCTTCACCGGGCTCTCCGGTGCCCGCGACATCGTCATTGAACTGATGACCACCATTCGCGAGGATGTCAATCCCGATCTCGCTTCAAACGTCAAGGCGCTGTATCTCTTCATCTACCAGCAACTCATCGAAGGCGGGCACGAGCGCGACATCGTGAAGATCGACAAGGCCATCGAACTGCTCGACTATGAGGTCGAGACCTGGAAGTTGCTGATGCAGCAACTCCACAAGGAACGAGCCAGCACTCTGGCGCATGCAACGCCATCGATCGATCCGATCACCGCTGCATCCTCCGGTATCGGCTCCGCCCCTGCAAGTCGCGCCCCGCTCGCGGTCCAGGGCTAAGCGTCAATCAAACCTGATCGCGTACTTCACGAACTCCGTCCCCAGCGTCATACCCAGCCGCTCGTAGAGCGCTCTCGCACTGGCGTTGGTCTCCTGGGTCTCAAGCGTCAGACGCGCCGCCCCGTCCTGCCTCGCGAATGCGATGCAGGCAAGCGTCAGCGCCTTGCCGATGCCACAGCGGCGCAACTCGGGACCAACATACAAGTCATTGAGGTGCCAGACGCGGGCAAGCCCGACGCTAGTAAATGTCGGATACATCTGCGCGAAGCCCGCAGCAACGCCACCAGATCGAGCAACCAAGATCACCGACTGATTCCGCTCGATCCTTTCACGCAGGAAGACCTCGCACCGCACACTATCCCCGTGGGCTTTGCCATAAAACTCTCGATACTCCGCGAACAGCGGAGCAATGGCGGGAACATCATCCAATCCTGCACGAGCGATAACCAGTACGTTTGTCAGACAGGTACCCTCACTTCCAACCGCCGATCCACCTGGTTACTCGAATGGCCCCAACTCCTGCTTGCGATACGTCAACTCCACGTCACCACGCAGATTCTTGACCCGCCACAATCGAAACCGTCTCGCGTTGCTGAGTTTTTCCGCAACGCGTCCGACCGCAGCGCTGCGTGCCTGCTCATCCCCCAGCAGCATCGGCGCGATGTACACGATCGCCTCGTCAACGAGGTTCTCCTCAAACAATGAACCAAGCAGGCCCGGCCCCGCCTCAACCATCACCGTCGATACGCCGTGGTCGCGCATCAGTGTTCGCAGTAGTTCTGAAAGATCCAAGCCGTTGCCAGGCCCCTGATCCGCGATCGGCACGATCGTGATGCCCAGTTGATCCGCCGCCGCACGCTTCTTGGCTGTATATGTCGTGCATGCCATGCTGCGCTCCACCGCCAGCAGCGTTGGATACTCACGGGCGGTCGTGGCCAACTGGCAATCAAGCGGCATGGAAAAGTCCGAATCCGCGACCACACGCTTGGCGACACGCCGCGGGGCATGCGCGATCCGCGCCGTGAGCAGCGGATCATCGGTGACGACCGTTCCAATCCCCGTCAGAATCGCGTCCACCCGCCCACGCATCAGGTGGACCCTGCGCCGCGCCCAGGCCCCGCTGATCCACTTGCTCTCTCCCGTGCGAGTCGCAACCCGCCCGTCGATGGTCTGTGCCCACTTGGCAATGACCCAGGGGAGCCCGGTTGTGATTCGCTTCACGAACGAGTCGCTCACACCGGTGGCCAGCAGACTCTCGCTGCTGACTCGGGTAAGTATGCCCGAATCGCGCAAGACTTCCTCGCCTCCCTTGGCCACATTGTTGGGATCGCGCCGCGCGTAGACCACTTCGCCCACACCAGCCTCGATCAGCGCGTGCACGCAGGGCGGCTGCTTCCCGGTGTGTGCACATGGCTCAAGCGTGACATACACCGTCGCGCCATGTATATCAACACCCCGTCGGCGTGCATCCTCGATCGCCTCCACCTCAGCGTGCAACGACCCGAACATGCGATGATGCCCGCACGCCACCACCTCCTCGCCCCGCGCGATCACACACCCCACCATAGGATTGGGCTCGACATCTCCAAAGCCGCGCAGCGCAAGCCGGGCCGCCTGATCCAGCATCAACCGATCAAGATGGGACCGGGACGCGGCCATTGCTGATTGTTCGCACGCTTGTCGTCGAAGGCTCCGCCAACTTTGGTTCCTCTTCAAGTTCGGGCCACGCTCAGCAACCACCAACGAACTCGCAATCTCCACCGCTTTGCTGTCCCGCCATTCTCTTCATTTTTATCGTCTCTCCTTCTCTATCGTCTCTCCTTCTCTTGATCCCCGGCTTCTGCTAGACTTGCGCCCATGGCCCCGTCTACCAACGCCGTACCAACGCCAGCCGATGTCGTCGCAGCACCGCAGCGCGTCGATCCTTCGACGCAACGCAAGTTCATCCGCGACCTGGGCACACCCGAGTTTGTGCGTGGTCTCTTCTCGATAGCCAATGCGCAACTTGGACAGACCCGCCAGGGCAAGCCCTACCTCAAGTGCATCGTGGGCGACAAGACGGGCGAGATGCCCGCACGCATGTGGACTATCGAGGAGCCGACATTCCGCCGCCTTCCCACCGATGGCTTTGTCTATCTCGAGGGCGAGACCCAGGCGTACCAGGGCGATGTGCAACTCATCATCCACACCATCGAGCCCGCGGAGCCCAACGCCGAGCAGATGCGCGAACTGCTGCCCTGCACCACTCGCGACATCGATGAGATGTTCCGCGAGGTTGAACGCCTGCTCGCGACGCTCCAGCATCCCGCCGCCAAGGCCCTTGCTCAGACCTACTTAAGCGACGCACACCTCATGGATGGCTTCAAGCGCGCACCCGCTGCCAAGAGCATGCACCATGCTTGGCTGGGCGGCTTGCTCGAACACACCATGACGCTGATGCAGATCGCCGATGCCATCTGCCCGATCTATCCCAAGGTCAACCGTGACATCATCATGCTGGGCCTCTTCCTCCACGATCTGGGCAAGACCCGCGAACTGGTCTACGACCGTGCCTTCGGCTACAGCGATCGTGGCGAACTGATCGGCCACATCGTCGACGGTGCCATCATGCTCCACGACAAGGCCCAGATCGTGATGCGCGAGCACGGCATGCGACTGCCCCCGGGCCTGCTCACTGTTCTCCAGCACATCATCCTCAGCCATCACGGTCAGCCCGAGTTTGGCGCTGCCAAGGTGCCCATGACGCCCGAGGCCATCATGATCAACCTGATCGACAACCTCGATGCAAAGACCGTCATGGCCCTCGCCGCGACCCGTGACGAACGAGGCCCCAAGGCGGAGAGTCCGGGCAGTTTCACCGAGAAACTCTGGGCTCTCAACACCAAGCTCTTCAAGCGCGATCCGCTAGCCTCCTAAGGCCTCGAACCTAAAGCCTGCACAAGTCGCTGCTCGTTCCACACCTCGATGCCTAGTTCGCGCGCTTTGTCGAGTTTGCTGCCCGCTTCCTTGCCCGCGATCACCATGTCCGTCTTCTTGGAAACGCTGCCACTCACCTTGGCCCCCAGCGCTTCCAGCCGCTCGCTCAACGTTGTTCGGTCAAAGCCTTCGAGCGTGCCCGTCAGCACGATCTTCTTACCGGCAAATGCCGACGAAGGGACCGAAGTCGATGCGGCTAAAACCGTTGATCGCGTGGTGGGATCGATCCACTCCTTGCTCGTCAAGTCCACGCCCGCCTCCCGCAATGCGATAAACGTCGCCCGTGCTGGTGCACTGTGCAAATACGCATGGACCACATGCGCAGTGCCATCGCCCAGTCCCGTCTCAGGGCGAAGCGACGGCTCACTCGCATAGCCCAGGGCCAACGCACGCTCCTTGCTCAGACTTCGCGGACGCAACTGCTCCTCGCTCGCTTCGAGCAGTGCTTCGACATCCCGAAACTGCTTCGCCAGCATTTTGGACGTGCTCTCGCCCACATGACGCATGCCCATCCCCGCGAGCAGTTTTGCCATGCCCCGCGACTTGGCCGCCTCGATCCCCGCGAGCAGGTTGTCAACCTTCTTCTCGCCCATCCGATCCATCGCGAGCAGTGTGCTTCGATGCTCGCGCAAGTGAAAAATGTCCGCGAACGAATGCAGCGGAATCCGCCCGCCTTGCTTGTCGGCCTCGCGAATCTGATCGATCGTCTTCTCGCCCAATCCCTCGATATCCATCTGCCTGCGACCCGTGAACCACACCAGTTTCTCTCGAACCTGCGCGGGACATTCGGGATTCATGCAGCGTCTCGTCGTCTCTCGATTCGGATCCTGCTCAGCCTCGGGGGGCTCCACTTCTGCGGGCGAGCCACACTCCGGACACGCCCTAGGCGGCAACACCGCCATCGCGTCTTGCGCCCGCTGCTCCAGCAGCAGCCCAACCACCTGCGGAATGATCTCGCCCGCTTTTTCAACATACACCGTGTCGCCAATGCACAAGTGCGCCGTTGCTCCCGCCGGGTCGTCGGGGTTCACGGGCAACTGGCGAAGCCGCCCGTAATTGTGCAAGGTCGCGTGCTGCACCACTGTTCCACCAAGCAGTACCGGCTCCATCGTCGCCCGCGGCGTGATCTTCCCCGTCTTGCCGACCTGGTGCGCAACACTCACCAGCACAGTGGTCTTCCGCTCCGCAGGATACTTATACGCGATCACCCATCGCGGACTCTTGCTGGTCGTGCCCAACGCACGCTGATCAGCAAACGCATCCAGACGCACAACCATGCCATCCAAGGCGTAGTCCATCGTGCGACGTTTCATCTCAACCGAGCGAATCGCACCCAGAATCTCCTCGACCCCTTCGCACCGAATGCTCCCCGGGTTTGTCGGTATCCCCAATGCCCGAATTCCAGCGAGAAATTCCCAGTATGTCCCTTCCATCTCCCCTTGCGACAGGCTCGCAGAATCCGCCGACACGTACTCGCCCCGCCCATGGGCCACGAAGCGCAACTTGCGCGATGCGACCAACTTCGGGTCCAGGTTCTTGAGCGTCCCAGCCGCAGCGTTGCGGGGGTTCATGAACAGTTCCTCGCCCGCTTCCTCGCGCTCCCTATTGACTCGCTCAAATTCCTTCAGCGAAAAGAAAACTTCGCCGCGAACCTCAAGCACCTGCGGCACGCCTTCCCGCTCGTTTCCAAGTTGCAGCGGGATACTGCGAATCGCTCGTGCCGCGTGCGTGACATCGTCTCCCTTGGTCCCATCGCCCCGCGTCACCGCATGAACAAGCCTGCCCTCCTCATACCGCAGCGAAAGAGCCAGCCCATCCACCTTGGGTTCCGCAACCGTAAACAACGGGCTATTGGGCCGCAACGAAGACGTTTGAGGTTTGTCGAGTTCGCGCAGCATGCGCTCGTACCACTCGCGCACTTCCCCCTCGCTATACGTGTTGTTGATAGACAGCATGGGAAGAGCATGCTTGATGGTCCGAAATCCGGTGATCGGCTCTCCACCCACGCGATTGGTCGGACTGTCCGCATCATCCAACTCTGGATGCGCGGCTTCCAACTCCGCCAATTGCTTCAAACGCCGGTCATACTCCGGGTCCGACATGATCGGGGCCGCATCGATGTAGTACGCCCGATTTGCGCGATCCAAAATCGCCCGTAACTCAGTGACTTGTTTGGCAACCTGCGTCATGCTCACCATGCATCGTTGGCACACGAACGTACACAGTCATCCCGCGCATTTTCAGGCTCTATTCAGGTATCAATAACGGGACAGATTGGAGGCTGAAATACGCGCTATAATCACTGTCGGCATTGCAGGACGTGGTCGGTTGATCGGTTCTTGTGCGGTGCCATCGGAGTTTCACTTTTTGGCACACGCACAATCGCGTTCTCACGCCAGCGGTTCTGGCAGACCCTCGGCTTCTCACTCAACCAATCGTAAACAAGGCGGGCATGGGCCCAGCCGAAGCGATAGCCACGCCGGGGGGAGCACGCATCCACGCGTGCATTCGCCTGCCCACCCCATGGCCCACCTCGACGATCCTCGCCCAGCATCACTGGGCCTGCACCAGCACGCCGGCGGGACATCACCCGCCGCGGCGACCACCTTTGCAGAAATTGGCCTGCACGAAGTTCTGCTCAAGGCCCTCGTTGAAGAGGGCTACCTCACACCAACGCCCATTCAGGCCCAGGCCGTGCCAGTCATCATGTCGGGCAAGGATGTGCTTGGCTGCGCCCAGACCGGCACAGGAAAAACCGCGGCCTTCGCGCTGCCCATCCTGCATCGCATGTTGCAGCAACCCGTCGACAAGGCTCGGCGCGGGGCGGCCCTGCCACGCGTGTTGGTTCTCAGCCCGACGCGCGAACTGGCGACGCAGATCGCTGAGAGTTTTGCGACCTATGGCAGGCATACTGGTTTTTCTCACGCCATCATCTTCGGCGGCGTCAGCCAGTTCCATCAGGTCAAGGCATTGCACCGCGGCGTTGACATTCTGGTCGCCACGCCGGGCCGCCTTATTGACCTCATGCAGCAGCGATTGGTCAACTTGTCGCAAGTGGGCGTCTTCGTCCTGGACGAAGCCGACCGCATGCTGGACATGGGCTTCATCCGTCCCATCCAGCAGATCGCCGCAGCACTGCCCAAGGAAGCGGGCAGGCAGCGTCAGACGTTGCTCTTCTCTGCAACCATGCCGCGTGAGATCATGCATCTGGCCGAGTCGCTGCTTCATCATCCCGTCAAGATTTCCGTGACACCAGTCTCCAGCGCAGCCCCGCAGATCGAGCAGGAGTTGTACCACGTCCACCGCTTGCAGAAGCAGGCGTTGCTGACGCACCTGCTGGACGAGTTGGATGTCCAGAAAGGGGTGGTCTTTACCAAGACCAAGCACGGCGCGGACAAAGTGCAGAAAAAGTTGCGCGCAGCCGGGATTTCCTCCGAAGCAATCCATGGCAACAAAGCACAGAACTATCGCACTCGCGCTCTCGCTTCATTCCGCGACGGACGGGCGCGAGTGCTGGTAGCGACCGATGTCGCGGCCCGCGGACTCGATGTCGATGACATCACGCACGTCTTCAACTTTGACCTCCCCATGGAGCCCGAGGCCTACGTCCATCGAATCGGACGCACCGGTCGCATGGGCAAGAAGGGCCTGGCGATCTCCTTCTGCGACAGCGACGAACGCAACCTGCTCCGTCAGGTCGAGCGATTGACCGGCAAGAAAATTCCCACCAAAGTGCTGCCGCCCCTGCCTTCTTTGGACCAGGTAGTCGCTGAGCACGCGGCCAAGCACGAAGCATGGGAACAAACGCACGGCGGGGCTGGGCAAGGCGGCGGGGGCGGAGGTGGAGGGCACTCAAGAGGTGGACGAGGACCCTCGATGCGAACCCAGGGCGATGACCACGCGCCGCGGCGTGATCGCGGCCCGCGCTCAGATCGGCCTGCACCGAGGCCATCCCAACAACCCGCCCAGCCACGCACTGGCGATGATGCCACCATCTTCCGAGGTGGACAGCCACGTCGTGATGACGATCGACGCGGCGGTGGCCCGCGCCAAGCATCACGCACCAATTACGCACCTCGCGATGATCGCGCTTTTCAATACGGAAACGATGGTGGTCAACGATACAACCCGTATGGTGGTCAAGGTGGTGGTCAAGGTGGTGGACAAGCGAGCGGACAAGCGAGCGGACAAGGTGCTGGCCAAGGCACCGGCAATCGTGAAGGTTTCTCCGTCCGACCAGAATTCAATCCCGCAAGCCCAAGACGTGGTGGCAGGCCAGGTG
>CAYRPC010000059.1:0-17183 GCA_964425995.1 uncultured Phycisphaeraceae bacterium | reverse complement strand
GGATTGGAGTTCTTCTTCGCTTCGGGCTTTGGGTCTGGTTGCAGTTCTGGCTTTGTTGCTGGCTTCATTTCGGGCTGGGTTTGCGGCGTCGATGGCGCTGGCGTTGGAGCCGGCGCGGGCTGCGTTGCGGGTGGCTGCTCGGCTTCACGAGCGCATGCGGCGCAGACCGGCAGCGTTGCGACGACCAGCATCCATGCGAATATCAACTTGTTGCCTGCAACCATGCTTCATCCTCCGGCCCGAAGACTACGGACTCTTTGGGGAGTTTATCGAGGTCGAAGGCATCGAGAAACCCTTGCACATCCATCGGCGCACGAATCGCTTGCAGGCCCGACCAGAAGGCGATCAGCCCGATCACCTGCTCCACACTCACACCACGCGCGCGATACATGTCCAATCGACTGTCGCCATGACGCTTGGCAAGGCGCCGGCCGTCTTGCCCACGCACCAGCGGCAGATGATAAAACGTGGGCAGGGTGCGCCAGAGTCCTAACGCATGCGCGACCAGGAGTTGGCGGGCGGTCGAATCCAGCAAGTCATCGCCACGGACAATCTCGGTGACTGCCTGTCTCGCATCATCAACGACCACCGCGAGTTGGTAGGCTGGCTGCCCGGGCGCCATGGTGTCGCGCCGGGTCCAGATGATGAAGTCGCCCACGGTGCGGCCTGGGGCGTGTTCTTGCGGACCGGCGACGGCATCGGCAAATCGAACGGCCAGATTGGGGGGCGTCACAAAACGCCAGGTCGGCTCGGTGTCATCAAAGTCGCGGGCCTTGGGCGGCATGGCAAACCATGAATGTGGACGGAGTTTGGCGGGGAAGGCTACTTCGTGGGTTCCCTCGTTGGGGGCGGATTGCGGATGGGCAGATCGCGCGCTGATCAGTTGGCTGCGTGAAAGGGCGATGGGATAGGCAAGGCCGGAGCGCACGAGACTGCCCATCGCATCGCGGTGGTGCGGCGCAGCCTGGGACTGGAGGATTGGTCCCTCGTCCCAATTGATACCCAGCCAGCGCAGGAGGTCGATGGTGCCGGAAATGACATCGCTGCCATCGCGACGGTTGGCGAGTTTGACTCTGGGCGTGTCGAGGTCCTCGATGCGGAGGACGATTCGCCAGCCCTGTTTGCGGGCCATGGCCCAATTGATCAGCAACGTGCGGGCATTGCCCAGGTGCAAGGCACCGGTGGGCGAGGGGGCAAGGCGCGTGGTTCGCTTGGCTTGCGCTAATGGCGAGTGGGGCGGAACGGGCGAGTGAGGCAGGTCGGGCGGATTGGGCGTGGGGGGCTGCGCCATAGGCAGAGCGAGGGTAGCGACACCACCTACGCTCTTGGAATGCAGAAACTCTCGCAGTCTCAGATCGACGCGACCATGAAGCGGCTCAAGGACTGGTCGCAGGTCGGCGAGACGATCCAGCGGACGTATCAGTTCGTTGACTTCGTCACGTCGATGAGGTTCGTGGATGGCGTTGCAGCCCAGGCCGAGGCAGACAAACACCATCCAGACATGCTGATTCGCTACCACCGCGTGACCATGACACTGTCCACGCACGACGCGGGGGGCATTACGGAGAAGGACACGGACGCCGCGACCAAGTACGATGAGATCGCGAAGAAGTTGGCTCCCGTCATGAAGAAGAAAGAACGGGCTACGGGCTGAGTTTTTTGATCGTGTCGATCATTTCGATGATGTGATGATGTCGATGATGTTGTTATGGCGTTTGAAAAACAACTCGAAGCATCATGCGTGAACAGCCATCACGAACCAGGCAGCGTGCGGATTCTCAGGTTTCGCCAGCGAACCTGCATCGGCTGGGTTACATCGCCCACATCGTGGACTTGAAGCCCGATGTGTCCGGTGGTATCCATCGCATCAAAGAGCGTGCTGGCGGGCACGCCATTCACCCACGTCCGGATGATCGGTCCTTGCGCCACAATGCGAATCTGGTTCCAGTCATCGCGCTTGAAGGCGGCTCTGGCGGCGGGATTGTCGGTGAGTGGCGCGAGCCATCCGCGTCGTGCTTCGTCATAAATGCCGCCCGTGAATGCTCGATCGGAAGGATCGAGTTCGACCTGATACCCGCGCACGCGACCGGTGCGATTGTCGATTCCACCATTGGCCGCGTCGATGGTGCTGCGAATCTGGATGCCTGAGTTCAGGCTGGCGTGCTGCTTGACCTCCAGTACTAACTCGAAGTTGTCGTAGCGCTGCTTGGTAATCAGGAATGTGTTAGGAGTATTGGGCGTGCTGGTCCCGACAATCTCGCCAGCCTCAATCGAGTAGGTCGCGTTGCCGCCCCGAACAACGAAGTCTTCCAGACCGCCATCCCTGCTCAGGGTCTGCCAAGGCCCGACCACTTTGGGCTCGGAGTCCGCTGGCTCAAGGGGAGCGATCCAGACATTGCGAAACCGAACCGGGCCTTGCGCCGCTGTTGCGTGTGCCTGCAACCGCAAGGGGCCAACTTGCAGACCATTGCTGGTCTCAGACTCGCCCTTTGCCTTTGCGGCGCCGGTGGGCGCATCCAAAGCCACATCGTCATGCACAAGGGTTTGATTCCAATAGAGCGTGATACGTGCTTCCTTCGTTTTGGTCCCGCGATCAAAGCGCGGTGCGTGGAAGAGGATGTCGTAAGACTGCCAGGTGCCCGGGCCTGTCGAGGCGTTGACATCCGCAGCCTTCACGTTGTAGATTGCAGCCGCTTCGTTCTTGGCCAATGGTGCCGAGCCAACGGGCGTTCCAAGTATCTGGATCTCGTAGCGGTCTTGTAGATAGACGCCGCTGTTCCCGGCTAACTGTCCCTCGCCCCCGGGCGGGCAGTACCACTCGACATGCAGCCGACAATCGCCAAAGGATGCTCTTGATACCAAGTCTCCCGCGCCCACATCCGCGCAGGAACTTGACGCCAACAGGTCGGCTTGCGAACGTCCCTGGCCAGGATCCTGCTGATCGCCCACGGTGAAGGCACCTTGAGCAGATCGACCGATCAGGACCGCCGCGTTGGCCGGAGGCAGGGCACCAACGCCCATGCTCTCGATCTTGGTTGTGTCAGCACGAGGAATGTGATTGAGCGTGTAGAAGGCCTGTGTCGTCCATATCTGCTCGCCCGCCACCGATATCGGATCGGTCCGCAGCAGCACGGTGCGTCCCTGTTTGAGGTTGGGAATCGAAAGCGACACGCGCTTTCCATCCTGCGAAGGCTGCGCGCTGAACACCTTGAGTTTCTCGATCAACTTCTTTTCCCCGCCATACTCCGACGTGGGCTCATAGGTCCACTGGCTGACTTCGTAGTGTGCGATCTGAGCCAGCCAATTGGCTGCTACCGGCTTGGTAAACTCGATCTCAAATCCGACTGCTGTTGCTCGCACCGCCAGCATTTCAAAGGGCACGACGCCAGTGGGCATCAACCGATCCAACCCCGACCGCGTGTTCTTCCAGTTCCAGTTGCCACCCGCGCCGATGCCGCCCGCCATGAGCATTCCGCGCGGCCCCCAAGCGAGGCGATTGACGCCGCAACTGAAACCCTGTGAAAACTGGAAGACCGCTCCCTGCCATTGGCCGTTGATGCGTTCCAGAAACGCCCTGCGAATGCCGCCCGCGGTCAGTTCGCCGATGAGCATTTGTCCCGCATATGGGCCAGTCTCAATCAGCAGCGGCTGCGTCGGCGAATTGCACAAGTCGTTGTGGACGAGGTCAATGGTTGAGGGGGCTCTCTCGCGATCACACCAGATGCTCGCAACCCCACCGGTCGGGAACCGCTCGGCGAGTTTGGGCACGATGTTGGTGTTGTTGTAGTGCCCGAAGAATCGACCTGGCACCACTTCGGCCATCTGGTTGGTGGGCATCCATGTGCCCTGATTGTCGCAATAGAAGAGTGAGCCATCGGGACCAAGGCCCAGCCCGTTGGGCGTGCGCACGCCACCTGCTATGGCGCTGAAAGTGTTGCTTGATAGGTCTACTTCCAGCACACTGCCCCGCAGCAAGTCGTTGGGCGCGGCGTTGGACATCATGCCTTCCCAGGCGGGCGGGGCCATGGCTGTCGAGAGCGCCGCGTACAACTTTCCCTCCTTGTGTACCAGCCCAAAGCAGAACTGGTGGTAGTTCCACGCGGCCCATCCCGATGCAACATCTTCGTGCGTTTCATAGAACCCGTCACGATCTACATCTCGCAGCCGCGTGATTGCGCGTCGATGCGAGACGTACAGATCGTCCCCGACAGCACACAAGCCCAGCGGCTCATACAGCCCGTCCGCAGCGACCTTGATCGTGACTTTCGCCGGATCGCCCGCGACTGCGGACAGCGCGTAAAGTTTGTCTGATACTTTGGATTCGATATCTGGAAGGTCGGTGTCTGATCGCTGCAATGGATCAAATGTCCCGACGATCAGCCGACCGTCGGGCACAAATGCCATCGCCCCCACCATTGGGCTGAAGCCTTCCACGCTGATGGTTTCGAGTTTGAAACTTGGATGAACACCGGCAACAGGCTTGCCATCGCCAGGACGTCGATCATCACGAACGCGCTTCACTCCCGGCGCAACCACTCGGGCATTATCTCGCTGTGTCAGGAATCGCTCGGGCGGCACGGGCACAAAGCCCGGGCTGTCCTGCTTGCTCCACTCCAGCAGCAGACGGCGGCCATGGCCAGCATCAAAGTGATCAATCTCGAGCGCGTATAAGCCTGGCTCAAGATCGATGGGCTTTCCAACCTTGGCAGTAGCTTCGTGCCGGCCGTCGTGATTGACCACGAGTTCTCCACCGATCCAAAGTATCGCACCATCGTCGCTGGTTAGCCTGAAGGTGTATTGATCCGCTGTCACAATGTCGAGGTATGAACGCACCTGCGTGACAACTGGCGCGGGCAGCTCGAAGAAGCCCGCGTCCGTGAAGTCGATCATCGGGCGGAGTTCGTCTTGATTGGGGGTTTGCGCGTCGGCGAGTGTCGGGATGGTCTCAAACTCGCCTTCCAGTTGGAACACTCGAAGGGTTGCGCCCTGGTCGAGGGTTGTGCGTTGGATGCTGATGAGCTGGGCGGGCTGGGCGTGCGGAGCCTGTGATGTTGGCAGCGTGGCGACGACTGAGCCACCCGGAGCCTGCTCGTCAGCATGGACCGCCTGCGTCCGTGGCGAGGTATCGTGACTGCATCCTGCCAGAACCACGAGCAGTGCGAGAGAGACAGCGAGGGAGATTGGCGCTGCGGAAAACAGACACACTGGGCTGATCAAGCGGTTTGCAGTTCGCATCTTGAACGATATCACAAGCGGCTCATGCAGCCGTCGATGAGCCCCCAAGGAACCCGAGCGCATGACTTTGAGACCATCGCGGGGCGTAGCACGTCGAGTTGCCTTCGCGAGGTTCTGAACTACTTGTCGGTTGTGCAGGGGCTTCGACACGCGCTTTGACAGAATCACCCAGAAGTTCGTCCTTTGCAATGCGCCCCCAACCGCACACGGATCAATTCGGCCTAATCTGCGTCATGAACACGGATGTTGCTGTGAAGCCGGTTGGTGTCGCTCAGGCAGGTACTGGGAACGGCGCTGGGATCATGGGTCTGCCTTCGCGGGCGGAAGTGGTGCGGCCAGAAGTGCCATTCGTTGATGTCATGGGCGGAGCGGCTCGCGTTCAGATCAAGTGCCTGGACCATGGATTCGTGGCATTGCTGGATGCGATGCCGAGGTTGGTGCCGGAGGGATCGACGGCGGACAGCGCGATCGTGCAGGCGGCCCGCGTGAGTTATGGGCAGGGGACCAAGCATGTGAACGAGGATCGGGGGCTGATCCGCTATCTGCTGCGACATCGCCATACCACGCCCTTTGAAATGGTCGAGTTCAAGTTCCATATCGCGATGCCGATTTTCATCGCGCGTCAGTGGATTCGCCATCGCACGGCCAATGTCAACGAATACAGCGCTCGCTACTCGATCCTGCCGGATCGGTTCTACAGGCCCAGCCTGGAACAGGTGCGCAAGCAGAGCAAGAACAATCGGCAAGGTGGCGAGGAGACGTTTAGTGTCGGATCGACATCTGGCGCTTCAGAATCGCTGCCAGCGCCTGATTCAGAAGCCCGCACAGCGCAGGAGTTTTTGGAGTATCTGGATCGGGCGGAGGCCTTGTATCAGGACTATCTCAGGCTGACGGATGCCGGAGTGTCACGGGAACTTGCGCGAACCGGGTTGCCCGTCAACGTCTATACCGAATGGTATTGGAAGTGCGACCTGCACAACATTCTGCGGTTCCTATCGCTGCGGATGGACGCGCATGCCCAGCTCGAAATCCGCGAGTTTGCAACCGCAATGCACGACCTGATCGCGTCGATCGTGCCGCTGACGATGGAGGCGTGGCGCGACTACGAACTTGAAGCGATGCACCTGACCCGGCTGGAGATCGAAGCAATCGCCTTGGCCCAGCGTGCGGGCAAGGGCGGGGTGGTCGGGCCGATCAACACCACCAACAAGCGTGAGCAGGCAGAATGGGAAGCCAAGAGCGTGCGTCTGGGCCTGCGCACTGCGGGGCAATAGCACTTCTATGGTGCCGAGTCTGCAAGCATGCGCACCAGAATGAACGTCTGGTCGTCGCCCGGGGGCTGGGTGCCAACAAGGCTGCGGATCGCGTCCCAGACGCAGGCGATGGCGTCGCTTGCATGCCAATAGATATCGCCGACCTCTTCGGGGTCAGAGACCCGGGAAATGTCGCGCAATATGCGTTCATGAGCCGCGAGTTCGTCCTTCCAGGATTTGGGGCGTGTGGTCATGGCTGACAGCAGAGCGTATCGACGCGCTCGATGGTTGGTCGTTGGGGCGGACAAGTGTCCGAAACCTCATGCGCGGGGTCTGCGCAGGACCAATAACGATGGGAAACCCGAACTAATACCTGAACTGGGGGTGTGTGAACGATTGCACGGGCTCCAAGGTTTGGTCGAAGTGCAAAAAAGATGCACTCTTTCTTCTACTTTGCTTGCCAAATCGCCAGCGTGGTGCATGTTCCTGTCGGGTCAAGAACGAGCAGTTCGTTCTCAGGCATGCACCGTGTTGGGGCAGAGTTCCCCAAACAACTTTTTTTCCTGTGAGGAGAATGTATATGAAGAATGTGATCGTCTCTCTCGTCGCTCTGGCTGGTATCGCTGCGGTCGCCAATGCTCAGGTCACTCAGGAGCCCATCGGCGCTCGCTTTGAGTACCAGGTCTCGGTGAACGGTGGTGCGTGGTCCAACAGCGCAACCATCAATGCTGGCCAACGCGTCGAGTGGCGCGCCCGCGTCAGCTACACCGGTTCGCTCGCTGCGGTTGCTCTGGGTCAGGTCTACTACCAGCCCGTGTTCAGCAACGTCGACAACTCCGGTGCTGGCATGGCGCAGGATCAGCTCGGCGCCTTCCGCAACAACGGCATCAGCGGCCAGGGCAACTCGACCCTAACCCCCGGCCTGCTCAGCGCTGCTGAAGGCAACAACGCGGCTGCTCTGGCCGACTACGGCCGCGTGGTCTATGGCTTCACCAGCCGCAGCACGACCGCTGGCAACAGCGGTGGTTTGACTGGCTTCCGCCACACCGCAGGCTCGGATGGCGCTCCCGCTGGCAACTTCATCCGCATCGCTGGTGCCAACAACACCCCGTGGTACCCCGCGAGCATTCCCAATGGTACCGTCGCCCTCAACAGCCAGATCCTCTGGGGTGTGGTTTCTGACAACAACACCGCGACCAGCACTTGGTTCGCGACTGGCACGCAGAACCTCAACATCTTCCGTCAAGCCTTCATCGCCAGCAACGAAGGCCAGCTTAATGATCGCGTCGTCACCCTGAACAGCGAAGCAGCGAGCCTGCGTCGCGCCGGCGGCGGCGCTGGCGCGGACGACATCCGCTTCATGACCTTCGCCTTGGCTGGTGAAGCTGGCGCAACCGCAACGGTTCGCGTTGGTGTGGAGTATGTTGGTGCGACGATCACGATTCTCGCCATCCCCGCTCCCGGTGTGGCTGCTCTGCTGGGCCTTGGTGGTCTGGTCGCAACTCGCCGTCGTCGGGCCTAATCACCCGAAGCACCGAAGAAAAAGTATTTGGTGCATGTAAAGAACCCATCGCCCTCGGATGAATAATCCGAGGGCGGTTTTATGGGGGCAAACGGTTGCTCCACCTTGTTTGTGTGGAATACGAGTGGCAACCGCGTCTGGTTTTGAGACCTTTCTGTCAAGGTTTCAAAAATAGCGCGGTTTTGCGCGTCAAAAGGGGTTGCACTGAAAGACATTCTCGGCTAATCTTCACCATAGAGAGACAGATCGCGTCTTTGTCCGGTGGCTTGTGCCAGGCAAGGTCGGTCTCAAACAGTTGTTTTCGTTGGAGGAGATTTTCCATGAAGAATGTTATCGTTTCCCTCGTCGCCCTCGCGGGCATCGCTGGCGCTGCCAGCGCTCAAGTCGAACAGGCTCCCATCGGTGCGACCCTTCGCTACGAAGTGTCCCTCAATGGCGGCGCTTGGAGCCAGTCCGTCAATGCCAATCCCGGCGACCGCGTCGAGTGGCGCACGGTTGTGAGCCTGAACGCTGGCCTCCAGGCCAACGCACTGGGCCGCATTTTCTACCAGCCCGTTCTGTCGAACGTTGACAACGTTGCTGATGCCAATGGCCAGGACAGCCTCGCCATGTTCCGCAACAACGGCATCAGCGGCCAGGGCAACTCGACCCTAACCCCCGGCCTGCTCAGCGCTGCTGAAGGCAACAACGCGGCTGCTCTGGCCGACTACGGCCGCGTGGTCTATGGCTTCACCAGCCGCAGCACGACCGCTGGCAACAGCGGTGGTTTGACTGGCTTCCGCCACACCGCAGGCTCGGATGGCGCTCCCGCTGGCAACTTCATCCGCATCGCTGGTGCCAACAACACCCCGTGGTACCCCGCGAGCATTCCCAATGGTACCGTCGCCCTCAACAGCCAGATCCTCTGGGGTGTGGTTTCTGACAACAACACCGCGACCAGCACTTGGTTCGCGACTGGCACGCAGAACCTGGTTCTGTTCCGTCAGGCCCTGATCCTGTCGACCAACGATGCTCTCCGTTCGATTACCATCAATAGCGAAGCCGCAACCCTGCAGCGCGCTGGTGGCGGCTCGGGTACGAACGACCTCCGTTTCGCGACGTTTGCTCTTGCTGGCGAAGGTGGCTCGACCGCGACCCTCCGCGTCGGTATCGAGTACATCGGTGCGAAGATCAACGTTGTCCCCACCCCCGGTGCAGCCGCACTCTTGGGCCTGGGTGGTTTGGTTGCAACTCGCCGCCGCCGCGCCTAATGCGTGTCGGTTTGCTCGCTCCGACGGCGTAAGCTGTCGAGATATCTGAAACTCTCGCTCGCCCCGGGCTAAAGCCTGGGGCGAGTTTTCTTTTGAACTCTGCAGCACTCGTTCAGTCAAAAACTCGAGCCATATCCCGGAATTGCATCGAGGACTTTTTGAGTACTTGCCGTTTTTGCACATGATGCCATGAATCGCTTTTCCACGAAACGCTCGTCCTAGAACGCGCTTCACTTCAAAATGATCCAAGTTGATGGAAGAAAATCAAGTCTGATTCGCAAACTGAATCTCGCGGCCAAGCTCAGCACCAGAGTGCCAAATTTGATAGTGCCAGGTTTAGTAGTACCAGGTTCGGGCACGACAGATCAGCGAGACTCCCCCACCACGACAGCCCCAGCGACCAGATCAGTGTGGGTCAGTGAGATGTGCCATGCGTTGATGCCCAGAGCATCCGCGCGCATGGCCGCGCCACCTCGCAGCACTAAGCCCGGTGCCCCCGCATCATCTGTCACCACTTCGATATCCTGCCAGACCACCCCTTGAGCCAAGCCCGTGCCCAAGGCTTTCATGGCTGCTTCTTTGGCTGCGAAACGCACGGCAAGGTGTTGTGATCGATTGCGACGACCCTGGCTGTGCGCGACTTCTGCGGAGGTAAACACCCGCTCCTGGAAGCGTTCCTCGTGCTGCGCGAGCAACGCATCGATGCGAGCGATCTCCACCAGATCGATTCCAAGACCACGAATACTCATGCGTGAAGCATACCGCCGCTGCAAATGCGAGAGTCTGCCCAGGACAACCCCAGTGAGAGACGCACGTGTCGCATTCGCGATCAGTCAGTTACTTTGCCTGGCCCAGATTCTGGGTGAGTGACTGCAGATTTGATCGCATGGTCGCTGCCCAATCGCCCTGGCCAAGTGGATCAAGGTGGGCGATGCGGACACCGGCTGCGGCGGCGACTCGCTGGGCGATTGATGGATCAAACTGGGGCTCAATAAAGACTGCCTGGGCCTTGTGCTCCTTGATAGCCTTCACGACACTTGCGAGTTCGCTGGGGGTGGGTTCGCCCGCGGTGGTGGTTTTAATGGCAGCGGCGACCTTGAGGCCATAGCGATCCGCGAGTCGGGAATATGCGTCGTGATGACAGACGATGGCCCGGCCTTTGAAGGGGTCGAGGGCGGACCGATACTCGAGGTCGATGGCAGTGACGAGAAGGGTGAGTTGGGCTTCGGCTGCGTCGAGGCGTTGTACTTCCTGGGGATCGATGGTCGCGCCAACTGGAAGTTTGCTGCGTTGGGCTTGGAGAACAGCATCCTTCAACTTTGGGATGAGTTGCTTGACGAGAGACGGATCAAGCCACAGGTGCTGGTCGACCCAGCCGTGACCGTGCGTGCAGGTTGCCCCGTGTTCGTGATCATGATCGTCTTCACCGGTTTGCGTAAGGTCGGCGACGGTGCCCCAGTTGATGACAACGCGAGTTGTTGGTTGCGGCTTGCTGGTTTGCTTGTGGCGATCGAGCGATTGCTCGATGCGCGGCTCGAGGCCCAGGCCCACCAGGACCACGAGATCGGCGCGGGCGAGGGATGCAATATCGTCGGCGGTGAACTCGTAACCATGCTCGCTGCGACCCGGGCGCACGAGCATGGTGATGGTGCTTCCCGGGGGAAGGAGTGGCTCGACAAGCCCCTTTAGCGGCGGCACAGTCACGACGACGGAGAGGGGCGTGGAGGTGGCGGGCGTGGTTGCCTTGGCATCGGTTGCGCCGGGCCTGGAATCAGCGATTGGCACTGGTGCGGTGGATTGGGCCAGCACGGGCGACGCGAAGCACGCGGCGGCAAAGATGCAGAAGATGGCCCGGCGATATTGAGAATGCATAATCAAGTATATCGGCGATCCGATCCGGGAGTTCGGACTCGCAGCAGAAAAATTCGTGGAGAATGCAAGCGATTACGGACAGCGAAGGCGTGAAAGGCTGGTTGCCTGCGGGGGGCGTCGCCTGTTGAAAGCAACTAATCGAAAAGTCTGTGAATTGCGATCATCGTTGGGGCGATTGGTTGGTGAGTTCGTCGATGAACATGGCGTGGGCCCGAGAGCCCAGGCGGAAGCAGGCGAGTTCGAACTTTTCGTTGGGGCTATGGACGCGGTCGTCATCGAGGCCGAAGCCCATGAAGATCGTGTCGATGCTGAGGATGTCCTTGAGCATGCCAGCCACAGGAATTGAGCCGCCGGACTTGATGAGGTCCGGGGTCTTGCCGCTGGCTCGCTTGAGGGCCTTGGTCGCTGCGGCAAGTTGGGGCGAGTCGATGGGAACCGTCACACCGAAACCGCCGTGCAAGTCGGTGAGTTCCCACTTGCAACCCGGAGGCGTGTTCTTCTTGCACCACGCGAAGAACTGCTTGGTGATCTTGTGCGGGTTCTGGTTTGCCACGAGGCGGAACGAAACCTTGGCACTGGCGTGGGCAGCGATCACGGTCTTGGCACCCTCGCCGATGTAGCCGCCCCAGATGCCGTTGATCTCGGCGGTCGGGCGACCCCACTCGCGTTCCAGAGCGGTGAAGCCGGCTTCGCCGATATCGGCGGCGGGACCAAGGCCGATTTTCTTGAGGGCAGCCTTGGAATTGAACTTGAGTTTCTTCCAGTTATCGCGTTCTTTCTTGGTGAGAGCGATGACATTGTCATAGAAGCCGGGGATGGTGACGCGGCGTTTCTTGTCGTGGAGTTGGGAGAGGACGCGTGTGAGTTCGGTGATGGGGTTTGGGCAGCGCCCGCCCCAGAGGCCGCTGTGCAGGTCCTGGTTGCTGGCGTGGAGTGTGATTTGTGTGTACGCGATGCCGCGGACGCCATAGGTGATGGCGGGCTTGGTGCGGCCCAGCATGCCGGTGTCGGAGATGAGGCAGACGTCGCAGGCGTCGAGTTGCTTCTTGTAGTCGTTGACGAATTGGGCAAGGTTGGCTGAGCCGCTCTCTTCTTCGCCTTCGATCAGCAGCGTGAATTTGGCACCGTTGGTTGGGTGTCCACTGACTTGCTTCCAAGCGCGGCAGGCTTCGAGGAAGGTCATCACCTGGCCTTTGTCATCAACTGCTCCACGAGCGACGACTCGCTCGCCACCTTCTTCGCCGGCTTTGGCTGGTCGAAGCACGGGCTCGAAGGGCTTGCTCTCCCAGAGGTTGAGCGGATCGGCGGGCTGCACGTCGTAGTGACCATAGAAGAGGACGTGCGGACCTTTGTAGGTCGGCGCGCTGTCGATGGTTGCGAGGACGATGGGGTGGCCAGAGCCTTTGCCGTCGGGACCGACCTTACCGGTTTCGATGAGTTTGCAAGCGAAACCGAGAGCGGCGAACTGATCGGCGATCCATTGTCCGGCTTTGCGGGTGTCGTTATTGAACTTTGGATCGGTGGAGATACTGGGAATGCGGAGCCAATCCATCCAACGCTGGATCGAGCCGGACTCGTTGGACTGGAGCGTGTTCAAGATCGTGTGTGCGTGATCGGGCATGGCAAAATGTAGGAGGTGAGTGGTGCGAGCCGCCGGTGCTACTCAGCCCGCCACTACTACCCCCGCGCCCTGTCGCCCGTCGCCTGCCACGCTGGCGAATGCAGTCTTCAATGAACCATGGATGTTGACAGCGCTGGGAGCCGCACCAACTGTCCATCCCCCAACCTGAGTACGACATCAGCAGTAGGGTCAATGGACTCGACGATTCCATGGAATCGCTGGCCGTTATGTTCGAAAGCGGCTTCTTGATTTCGGAGGACGTTGAGCCGCTGCCAGTTGGCCGCTATGTCCTTGGGCTGGCCCATGAGGGCTTGGTCGAGTGTTCTCGCCAGGATTGTTGCGACGTCGGATATGGCGGGCGGAGGGTCACATTCTTCCGGCTCGATATCTGGATCCTGCAGCAACTGGGCAATTGATACTGCCCGATCGCTCAACTCGTCGGGCCAATCTGCTGTGGTCTGAAGCACGTTGATGCCGATGCCCACCAGCAGCAGATTGCCAACTCGTTCGATCAGTACTCCAGCCACTTTGCGTTTCTGGCCCGACGCTTCGACCACATCGTTTGGCCAGCGAAGGCCAAGATCAGAATCAAACTTCGCGCGGCCCAATGACTCGGCGCAGGTCTGCAAGGCGGCGAGACCCGCGACGAGCGAGACGTGCTCTTGGGCGTACTGCGATGCGTCGAGCGTGAACGTCGCGGCAACGCCCTTGCCATTGGTGGCGGCCCAGGCGCGCCCCAATCGGCCTCGACCGGCGGTTTGGGAGAGGGCGAGGACCATGAGGCCGGGAGTGGCGCGAGCACGAGCGATATCTTGTGTGCTGTCGCACTCGTCAAGGACTTCGATGGTGGTGATAGTGCGAGTTCGTGCGAGCGTGAGTGCTCGGTGGATTGATTCCTGCACGAGGAGAGCGGTTTTGCCCTGGTGGTTGTGGGGTTGAGGCGTCATGTGTGGGTCATGTATGGGACATCACTCGGTCGTGGCTTCCTCAAAGTCGTGCATGCTTGACAATCTTTGGCTTGAACACCCTTGGCTTGTGGAACTTGTATTGCTTCAGGAGATATCCAACGCGATATCCAGTTGCACAACGCTATGCGTCAAGGCACCAACGCTGATGCGATCAACACCGCTGCTCGCGATCGCGGCGATGGAGTCCAGTGTGACGCCACCAGAGGCCTCAAGTTCCAAGTGTGAAGCGCGTTGGTCGCGCCGGTGGGCGGCCTCACGAAGTTGGCCCGGGTTCATATTGTCAAGGAGGACGATGTCGAGCACGCCCTTGGGCAGCGTGAGCAGGACATCAAGTTGTTCGAGGGTGTCCACTTCGCACATCACGAACTGGAGCGTGCCATTCGAGATCTCGCGGGCGCGCTGGCTGGCGACTTGGACATACGCGGGCAAGTCCGCCAGGGCGAGGCCAGCGATGTGATTGTCCTTGATCAACACGGCATCAAAGAGGCCCATTCTGTGCGAGTGGCCGCCTCCACAGCGCACTGCGTACTTCTCGAGCACGCGCAGGCCCGGGGTCGTCTTGCGCGTGTCATAGAGCCTGGCCCGTACGTCCGGGGGAATCTCTCGCGCGTATCGACGGGTTTGGGTGGCAATGCCCGAGAGGCGACCGACGAGATTCAAGAGCGTGCGTTCGAGGGTCAGGACTTCGTCGAGCGGGCCAGCAAGTGTTGCGAGGATCATACCTTGCTGGACTTCGGCACCATCAGCGATGACATTGGTGGTGCGCACATCGGTAGTCAGGATGTCGAGCAGCATTGGCAACGCCGCGAGACCGGCAATGGTACCGGGCTTGCGGGCGATGACGTTGGCAGTGGTGCGAGCGGCGGGATCGACGCAGACTTCGCTGGTGAGGTCGCCTGCATAGGTCGCTGTGCCATCAACAGGAAGATGCAAGCCCTTCATATCCCGATCAGCAAGCGGACCCAAGTCCTCGTCGGCGGCGAGTTCGAGAAGTCGGCGGACCAAGCCGGTGCTGGCGAGATGAGTGAAGAGATCGGGCAGCGAGAGCGTGTTGGGGTCCATATGGCGGATGATAGTTTGTTTCAAGGTGCCAACATCGATCAGGAATAGGCTGGGAAGGTTGTGTCAACCCTCAACGTTCGGGAGCATTCAAAGGATTATCAAGAGGCCGTGGAGGATCAGGATGGGGCCAAGGATGAGAGTGGCATAGGCGGCGTAGGGGAAGAATCCTGGCATCTTGACGCCTCGTGCCTGTGCGATTGCGCGCACCATGAAGTTTGGTCCGTTGCCGATGTAGGTGAGTGCGCCAAAGAAGACCGCACCGCTGGAGATTGCGATGACATCGGCGTTGCCCACGTGCGTACCGAGCAATGCGCGCACGGAGTCCTTGGTGACTTCGTCGGGAGCGACGGCGACCTGGAGAAAGTTGAGATAGGTCGGCGCGTTGTCGAGGACGGCGGAGAGGATGCCGGTTGCAAAGTAGTACTTGATCGGGGTATCGAGACCCAGGTTCTTGCCGTGCTGGGCGAGAAATGCGAGGGCGGGCATCATGGTGAGAAAGATGCCCGCAAAGAGCGTGGCAACTTCGCGGACGGGGGCAAAGGAGAACTCGTTGGCGCGGATGTAGTCCTTGTTGGCGACGAGGAAAGAGAGAGCGGCGAGGGCGAGTTGGACGATTGGACCGACGGGGAAGTGGAAGTCTGGGAAGCGACTGCGGAGCAGGGGATCAATGAAGACGCTGGCGGTAATGAGCGCGCCGAGGATGAGGCTGATCGGCTTGGCACGGATTCGCATGGCGGCGAAGGGAGCGGGCGGTACATAGGCATCGCCCATTGAGATTCGAAGACGACGTTCGACGTGCGAGTCATAGGCGTAGAAGACCGCGAGCAACGCCCCCACCACGATAATCCAACTCTGCCAGAGATGCTCCAGGACCCAGAAGAAGGGCACGCCCTTGATGAAACCGAGGTAGAGAGGCGGATCGCCAATGGGCGTGAGGCAGCCACCACAGTTGCTCACTATGAGGATGAAAAAAACGACGTGAAGGGGCGTGAGGCGCTGGGCATTGGCGCGGATGAATGGACGGATGAGCAGCACCGATGCGCCGGTGGTGCCGACCAGATTGGCGAGGATCGCCCCCGCGAGCAGCAAGATGCAATTGGCGATGGGGCCAGTACCGCGAATGCCGGCGTGGGGCGCATCCTCAGACTGCGGGGCATCTCCCCAGCGTTGGACACTGCCATAGTGAATCACGATGCCCGCGCTGGCGACGTAGAGACCGCCTACCAGGGCGATGAAACTGAGGTACTCGGCACCGACGTGCAGCACGTGGTACGAGCCGTAGTGGGCATCGGTCAGCGCGAAGAGGTAATAGGCACCGACGATGCTGCCAAGAAAGAAGGCCCAGGCTGCGTCGAACTTGTGCCAGAGTTTGGGTAGCGCGAGGGGACCACACGCAATCGACAGGAGGAGCGTGACAAACGGCACGCAAAGCCAGAGGGGCATGGCATAACGAGCCATGCCGGCGGGCTGGGGCGCGAGAGGTGCGATGTTGGCCAGGGCAAGCCCAGCGAGCGCGCCGAGCGCGATCGCGATCAACCACTGCGTGATGGTGGAGCGGACATTGGGGGCGTGATGGTCGGTCGAAGCAGCATCGGACATAGCCGCGATTCTACGGAGATAAATGCGTTGGGTATCGCAGATTGCCCGGGCGCGTGATTCGTCGCAGGGTTCATTGCTGCTGTGCGGAAGTCGGCTCGTGCGCGAATCGGGCTGGATCGCGGCCAATTTTGTACCAGCGAAGAGCGTACAGGGCGAGGCAGCCGATGGCGACGCCAATCGCATTTGCGCCGTAATCGTCGAAAGCGGCAGTGCGGCGAAGTTGTGGGATGAGTTGGAGGCCCTCATCGAGTGCTGCGTAGAGCAGGCCAACGAGGCATGTGGTGCCGATATTGGCCTTGCTCCAGCGGGGGCCGAAGAAGGCGCAACAACCGCAGAGGAACGTCCATGTGCTGAAGGCTGCGAAGTGCATCCAGAGGTCCGGTCTCTTGATTACACCATTGATCTTGAGGGCGGGCCAGTGGGTGCCAGTGAAAAGGATGATCGCAAAGCAGAGGAAGACCCAGACAGTCAGACGGGCACCGAGGATCCGGCGCTCGTACCAGCGGTTCGGGAGCGTGCTGTGGGGCGCATGGTTCGCAGTGGCGTTCTTTTCCGGTAACGCAAGGTCGATCGAAGAGTTAGTGACGGAAGTGGAAATCACAGAAGGGTGCATCGGGCGAAGACGATACTCGCGTGAGTGGATCGAGGTTCGAGGATGTTTTGATGAAGAGAGCAACCACGATGCGAACGCGTTATGCCGGGAATTGAATGAAATCTTTATCTTTGCCCGCCGCGACTCGGGGTGTCAGGCGGGGTGTCAGGCGGGGTGTCAGGCGGGGGTGTCAGGCGGGGGCGTTAGGC
>CAYRPC010000058.1:0-17379 GCA_964425995.1 uncultured Phycisphaeraceae bacterium | reverse complement strand
CGCCCAGCAACCCGACCATCGCCGAGCAGCGTGCGGTGCTGGGCGAGCACTTCCGATTGTCGCTTGCCTGTACGCGCCGCTTTAGACAGCCCGAGCAGGCGACGGCGATGATGATGCGCAAGTTCGCCATCCGCTTTGCCGCCCACCACCCCGATGGCGAGACAGTCCGCAAGAAGTTCATCGCCGTGACAAGCACCGCCCAATGGCGCGCCGTGCTTGATGAGCACTATGCCAATGCCTAAGCCCGGCGTGCAGACCCGAGTCTGGCCCGCGCCTGTCCCAACCTGTCGGTGCATCTATCGAATCGGCATTAGGTCAACAACTACCGGCAGGTGATCGCTCGCTCGCGCTGTATCGGTGCTTTCCAGCCCCGCATTTGTAAGTGATTCATCGCTGAGCCGAGCCGTATCCAGCACGAACGAACGGACCACGCGGGCCTTGGAGTCTGTGTACGAGATGAAGTCAAGGCGTCCGGGCGTGAAGTCGTTTCCGGCTTCGCTCCAAGTGACATACGTGCGGTCGCCCAGCGTCCGGGGCTGGGCGATGCCCAGATTCGAGCCGTCAAAGTCCGCGCCTTCAACAAGCATTGAAAGTGGCACGCTCGAACCAACCAGGTTGTAATCGCCGCCAACCAACATCAGCACGGGCTTCTTTTCTAAAGCCATCGCCCGCATGTTCACCTTGATCGCCTCGGCTTCGACGATGCGCTTGCGATCCTCGACGCTGCCCGCCCGTCCGCCACTCTTGAGGTGGACGCTGGCAGCCAGAATGGTTCCCATGGGCGTGTTGATCTCGCCCAGCACGTAGCGCACGGGGTTGTTGGCAAAGTTGGGATCGGTCGTCGTGCCCTCCAGACGCAGGTCATTTGACATGGTCTTCGCCTCGAACTTGCTGACGATGCCCACCCCCGCACCATCCATCACTTTGCCAGGAGCGACCACGGCATCCCAGCCCCCCTCGCGCATCATGTTGAGGTTGAACCACTCTGCGAGTTCCGCCGCCTTGCCAACTTCCCATTCCTGAACCAGGATGACATCCGGATCGAGCGCCGCGAAGACGCGCTTGTACACATCGGGTACTTCGTTGGGCTTGGAGCGGAGCACGTTGTAACTGACAACTCGAAGCGTGCCGGGCTCTTTCGCGGGCACAGTGAGGTTTGAGCGGCGGGTGCTGGTCATGCAAGGAACGTCCAGAGCGACCTGGAAGACGTCCGAGTTGGCTGCGATGCTGCCCGAAGCGTCGTAGCGAACAAATGCGCCAGCGACATTGCCAGTGGACAGCAGACCCTGAGTGGGGACCGGAACAGGCCCCGCAGGTGTCCGAGTGATGCGGGCTTCGTACCAGTCATTCGCATATGTCGGAGAAAAGGAAAAGTCCCAGTCATGGGTATTGAGGGGCGTGCGCGTCCCATCCTGCGCGAGCGCGAAGAGAGCAAGCCCACGACCGGCCCGGCCATTGCTTTGCTTGGGCGAGAACTCGATCAGCAGGTCAACACCAAGGCCGCTCAAGTCGCCCGTAGGGTCCAACTGCGCGCCAGTGCTGGCATCAGCATCGACGTCGAGGAAGATCGCCGTGGACGCGTCATCGGATTGAAGGGTGTATATCTCACCCTCGATGGTGAAACGCATGCACAGATCATGCTCGTCGGCGACCGCAACGGTGTAGCTCGCGGGATGGGGCGGCGTGTGAGCGGGCCAGTCGGCAAAGTCTCCGTCGATGATGATGAGCGGAAAGGCATCGGTCGATTGCACGCTGGCATGTTCACCGTTCGAGGGAGCTGAACGTGACGACACGCACCCGGACAAGAGCCCGACGGTTCCTAGCCAAATAGAACCGAGGACCGCGAACGATGGAAAGCAACTGGAAAATAGTCGTGTGGTCTGGTGTCGCATGATGCCTCAGTATGGCGGGCTGAAGTCGCTTGGTCCAATGCCCATGGGCCTGAGCAGCGTGAAATTGTATCAAAATTAATCGCGGCAATGCGCAGAATTGGCATCTGTCCGGTCTGATGCCACATCTCCCATGGCCGATTGCCGACCTTGCCCGTTCACGCCATCCAGAGCGAGTATTCAGAATCCATCAGATGCCCAACGTGATGAGCCAATGTGCTTCACTTCTGCTTCATTCACCCTAACACGTCTCACATGGGTAGTCTCAAGTTCTAGAGAGCCAGGCGACCCGCCTGACAATCAAGGACGACGACTACGCTGGCCTCCATGCAGAAGTTGATCCTGCGAAACGGGCGAGTGATTGATCCTTCGACCTCGCGCGACGAAGTGGCGGACGTAGCAATTGACAATGGCGTGGTCGTTGCAATCGGACCCAGGCTTCCCAGCGTCGATGGTGCGAGGGAAGTTGCCTGCGACGGTCTGATCGTCTCGCCCGGATTGGTCGATCCCCACGTCCACCTCCGCGAGCCGGGCCAGGAGCACAAGGAAACCATCGAAACGGGCACCGCTTCGGCGGTTGCGGGCGGGTTCACCAGCCTGGTCTGCATGCCCAATACCGCGCCCGCCCTCGACACGCCCGAGGCCCTCGCTTGGGTGCAGCAACGAGCGATGCAGACGGCCAAGTGTCGCGTCTTTCCATCCGCCGCAGTGACCAAGGGCCGCAAAGGCGAAGAACTCACCGAGATTGCGCTCTTGCGTGCCGCTGGTGCCGTTGCATTCACGGACGATGGCGATTGCGTCTCCACAGCGGGCATGATGGCAAAGGTGCTCGCCAACGTCACGCCCACCGGCTGCTGCTTCATGCAGCATTGCCAGGAGCCGACACTGACCAAGGGCAGCGCGATGCACGCAGGTGCGATTGCCGTGCGCCTAGGGCTTGGCGGGTGGCCGCGCAGCGCCGAAGAAATGATCATCGAGCGCGACGTGCGATTGAACGCGGGCATCAACTGCCGATATCACGCGCAGCATGTCAGCAGCGGGGGAAGCGTGGAAATCCTGCGTCGCGCCCGTGAAAGCGGCCAGCCAGTGACGGCCGAAGTCACGCCGCACCATCTTACTCTGACGCACGAAATCTGCGACAACTACAACACGCTGGGCAAAGTCAATCCGCCCGTGCGTGAAAAGAAGGATATCGACGCTCTGATCGCGGCCATCGCGGAGGGTGTTATCACGGTGCTGGGCACCGACCACGCGCCCCACAGCGCCGATGAAAAGGCGTTGCCCTTTGAGGAAGCACCCTTCGGCATGGTGGGCTTGGAGACCGCATTGCCCATCTATATCGAGGCACTGGTGCGGAGCGGAGCAATCGACTGGCCTCGGTTGATTGCCATGCTGACAATCGAACCCGCTCGATTGTGCGGTTTGGATGCTTGGGGTGTGGGCAGGTTGATGGTGGGTGGCGTTGCCGATGTGACGGTCATAGACCCCAATCGTGCCTGGACCGTCGAACCCGCAAATCTCGCCAGCAAAAGCAAGAACACGCCATTTCCATCCAGAAAAATGCAGGGTTGCGCCGTCCTTACGCTCGTTGCTGGCGAAGAGAAATATGCAGCCCGCGCGTAACCAAGGGCTCTTTCAACTGTCAAGCAGCAACCAGGCATCACAGTAATTAGGCATCACGGCAACCAGACACCCGGCATCGAGAAGAGCATGGCAACGCAGGATTGGGCATGGTGGATTCGAGCCTTGCGTGCAGCATCCCAGCCTGCCCTGTTGGGGACGCCCCTCCTCGAGCCAGCGGATGCGGCTACCGCGTCGCGATGGGTCGATGAGTTTCAGGATGGCATGGGCAATCGGCGGCTCTGCGATGGACCGATGTTGGCACGCATGCTTGCTTTGCCAAGCTCTCCGGATGCTGAGATGAGAGCCGATGCGCTTGCCGCTCGCAATCCCGACGCTTCCTTGTGGTGGTTGTTGCACGTGCCAGGGAGCGATTCCCTGCGCCTGGTGGATGGCGGCAAAGGTCCGCTCTTTCCACGACTGCACAGCCAGGCCATCGAGATGTGGACCGAGGCCGAACTCTCAGGATTGCACGCGTTGTGGTGGCATGCGCAGCACAGCGTTGCGATCCGTGCGCGATGCCTGCTCGCGGCGGAGTGGCTGATCGCCGAGATTCAACCCGACAACGCGACCAACCGCCCATGGAGCATGCACGTCTTCGCAGAGATGGCAATTGGCGGGAATGGAGATGCGGGGATGTATGCCCAGACACTCATGCACAATTGCATGGTGGGCGGGAGCGTGGATCGGTTCAGCGCGTGCGTGATGTGGGATGCCGCCGATTACATCGCAAACAAAAAGCCCAACCCATAGGAAGCGATTCTCAAGGCCCGCCACGTTCGAAGTGCCCTTGGGCTCCATCATGTGGAGCACCGCGTGTACTCAAGCATGCTGCAATGACGCCGGGTTCGCCTTGGGCGTCCAGCGTTTCAAGTCCGCAGCCCAGGCATCCTTCGTCTCGCTCAGGTTGAGCGGCTTGCCGCTGTTGATCGCGTGGCGATGGATCGCCGCCGCGACCAAACCCATGAAGAGCGGCTGCGGGCGCAGCGGACGGCTGGTCAGTTCAGGATGGAACTGAGCGCCGATGAAGAAGGGATGCGTGATGCCCGGTCGCTCCTGGCCCGCGCTCGCAACACCCGCGACAGTGCGCACGGCATGAGCACTGCTGGCGGCGAGTACGCGGGGCAATTCCAGAACCTGCATGATGGGACGCGTGGGGTGGCGACCGCTGAAGATCATGCCCGCGGCTTCCAGTTGCTCGATGAATCCGGGCTCGACCTCGTAGCGATGGCGGAAACGCTCGCGGATGCTGGGCTGGTTGCCATACAGGAAACTCGCCAGTGTGTTGGGCCCGATCAGCACATCCTGCCCGCCCAGACGCATCGTCCCGCCCAGTCCCTCAAGACGCTTCTGCTCGGGCAGTTCGCTGATGACAGCGCTCAGCGCGTTGGGATGAAACTCGGTGGAGTCGGCATCGCTCAGGCCCAGCACGTTGCGCGCAAACTCGATCACAGCGACCTGGAAACCCAGGCAAATACCCAAGTATGGCACCTTGTTCTCTCGACAGTACTTCACGCACGCGATCTTGCCCTCGACGCCCCTCGTGCCAAACCCGCCCGGCACGATCACCGCATCAATCGCTGGTTCGCCAGCGCCAAGTTTGGCGGCAACGTTGTCCTGGGTGATGTCTGTGGTTTCGATCCAGTGAGTGTCAATGTCAACGCCCAGATGCGCAGCACAATGTTCAAGCGCCTTGTCGATGCTCGCATAGGCATCGCGAAGATTCGCGTACTTGCCAGCAATAGCCATGCTGATGGCGCGCGGCTTGGCAGCAGTAAGGCGGCGGGCGAACGTGTTCCAGCGCTCGCGGTTCTGGTCTTCGAGCGCGACATTGCCACGGTCGTGCAAGCTCAGTAGCGAAAGAATCTCCCGATCAAGGCCTTCGCTGCGCATTTCTTCGGGAATGGTGTAGATGCTGTCGCGGTCGTGCATCGAGAAGACGCGCTTCATCGGCACATTGCTGAACATCGCGATCTTCTCTTTGATCTTCTCGCCCACGGCGTTGCTGGCCCGACACGCAATGATGTGTGGCTGGATGCCCGCTTCCATCAGACGCTTGATGCCCAGTTGCGCCGCCTTGCTCTTTTGCTCGCCCAGGGCTGGCGGCTCGATGACATATGTCAACGCGACAAAGCAGACGTTGCCCGGGCCTTCTTCAAAGGCAAGTTCGCGCATCGCTTCGATGTAGTAGCCATTCTCGTAATCGCCCACCGTGCCGCCAACTTCAACAAACACGACATCCGCCGAGCGCTGGCCGTCCCCTTGCACAGCGAGCTCGCGCAGTTTGCGTTTCACTTCAGCAGTGACGTGCGGGATCATCTGCACATCGCGCCCCAGATAATCGCCCTTGCGCTCGCGCTTGAGGATGGTGTCAAAGATGCGCCCGCTGGTTGTGAAGTTGGCCTGCGTCAGGTTCTGGTCAAGCAATCGCTCATACGTGCCCAGATCCATGTCGCACTCGGTGCCATCCTCCAGCACGAACACCTCGCCATGGCGGTACGGATTCAGGGTGCCCGAATCCATATTCAAGTAGCCTTCCATCTTGATCGGGGCGACGCAAAGGCCCTTGTCCTTAAGCATCTTGGCAAGACTGCTGGAGAAGATACCCTTGCCCAGGCCGCTCATCACCGTGCCCAGCACGATCACATACTTATGGTGGCCCTTGCGATACCCCTCGGGGTAGGGACTATAAAACTCTGATTCGCTCGCGCCTGGAGAAAGACCCGCGAGGTCCTGCGGACGGTGCCCTCGGAAAAGTTCGCTCGCGACGTTTGGGCCGGTGGGAGCGGGGCCGTGCCGACCATCGCGCGGGGTGACTGCTGTGTCGGATCGGGGTATGAGCGGTTCGACCACGATTGGCATTGGCTTGTTAGGCTGTGCCACTGGATTCAGTTGCGCGTGCGGGGACATTGGCACGCGGTCTACTCCGTGTGAAGGTTGATGGATTGACGTGTCGGAGAGAGAGTCCATGTCTGCACCAGAGAGGTGCGGCGGGCGCGCAGCAGGCATGGAGGCGATCATACCCGTCTGATGGCATCTGGGCACGCAGACGCGAAGGATTTCCTCCTGAAAGCGTTCTGCAATGCCTCCGACAGTACCTGCCAATCGCCCTCTGCTTTGTTACGGACGTACGCTGCGGGTCTATGGACGCTTTCCGGCATGTTTCTCCTGTTTCACTGGATTCTCCCCCGCATCACGTCCGCTGGCTGGGGGCGCTCGCTGGGTGGATACTGGCTCTATTGACATCGCAGCCGCAGTTGGCCGGGGCTGCGGACGACGAGCAGAAGGCTCCGCTTCCTCCCGTGTTGATGCTGGATACTGGACGTGAGAATCTGATGTGGCGGAAGGATCAGCCCATCGATTACACCCACACATCGATCGTTCTGGATATTCCTGACTTTTCACAGCCATTGCTCACTGGGATCGTCACCCACACCGGACGGGTCGTTGGCCTGCCAATTTCAGAAGTGGTGCTGGATTGCGACGGACCACAGGTGGTTGCGATGACGGTCAACGGATCATCGGCACGCTGGGAACAGGCAAAAAAACATCTGGTGATCCCGCTCGCCAAAGTCCTGGTGGCGGGCGAGGCGGTCACCATCATCGCCAAGTACACGCTCGACTTCACCGACCAGAACGGTGACGGCCTGACATGGTCGGGGCCGGTTGATGAGCCCAAGAATCAGACAGACGCGACTCCGATGGTTCACGCTCAGGGACAGGCGGAAATGAATAGCCGCTGGTTCCCCTGCTTTGACTCTCCCCAGGAGCGAGTGACCAGCGAAGTGATCGTCACCGTGGACGCTGGGCTGGAAGTCTTGTCCAATGGGACCATGCTGGGGCGGACGGTCGATACCCGTGGAAGCGCGGGCCAGGCACGAACTCGCTGGCACTGGTCGCTTGACCGGGAGCACGCCCCATACTTGATCACGCTCGCCATCGGCAAGTTTGCAGTAGTTGATATCAACGACCAAGCAAACTCGGCCCGACCCGGGCTGGCCATGCCCGTCTACGTCCCGGTGGGTAGAGAGGCGGATGCCCAAGCGATTTTTGCCAATACCCCCGCAATGGTTTCATACTTCGAGCAACTCTTCGGGGAGCCATTCGCCTGGCCCCAGTATGCCCAAGCCGTGGTGCGAGGGTTCCGTTGGGGAGGGATGGAGAACTCCGGGGCCACGATTCTCACGTCTGGGACCATCGATAAAAAGCCCGGGGAGGCGGACGGGTTGATCTCGCACGAACTCGCGCACCAATGGACAGGCGACTTGATGACCTGCAGGCACTGGGACCATACCTGGCTCAACGAAGGGTGGGCCACCTATGCAGAGGCCTTGTGGTTCGAGCATGCCAAGCTGGAAGGGATTGACAGCCCCGGAACATACGAGGACGAGGTTCGCGGCTGGCTACGAGGGCAGATCAAGGCAACGCGAGAAATGGTTTGGGACCCCAAGACCCCCGAACCGGCTATGGGCAGTGCTCGATGGCACCATCCCGACGATGCCTTCTTTGGAAGAGATAACGCCTACAGCAAGGGAGCCTTCGTGCTCCACATGCTGCGCCAGGAGCTTGGCGACGAGACCTTCTTTCGAGGCGTCAAGGACTACGTTCAAAAATTCAGAGGCAAGGCGGTCGAGACCCAGGACTTCCGCTTTGTCATGGAAGCGGTCTACGGACGCGACTTGGAGCGTTTCTTTGATCAGTGGGTCTCGCGAGCGGGATTGCCATTTGTGACGGTGCGGGCATCCTGGGATACCAGCGCCTCGGCGGTGGTCATCACCATGACCCAGACGCAGGGGATCGATGCGAACAAACCGGCGTATGACCTGCGAGTCCCAGTCGTCCTCACCGACGAGGCGGGTGCAACGCGGATCGTGGAGATGGACTTTGATACCAGAGAAGCAACCAAGGCCTTTCCCATGGCCGCAATGCCTCTCCGCATGGATGTAGACCCCGCCTGTGCCGTGCTCGCGTCCTTCAGTCCTCGGGCCATGGACCTCCGGTCGGGAGCAATCCTGGTGGATGTCATTGAAACCGAACCACCAGACGCGGAACCGGCTCCAGAGCCGATGCCAGAGCCGATGGAAGAGCAAGCGGAACAACCAGTGGGCGCAGCAAACCTGCAGCCCAACGATTGACGCGATCATGGAGCGTTGGCCCGATAGATGAAGTACGGTGCATTGGATCGGCTTTCTTCCCAAGCCTAAACCGATCGCACGCCCCGTGCGTCCTCAAGCAGGCTCAGCGGCATAGAACACAGATGAAACTGTTGGCCAAGGTAGAAAGTTGCATTATGACGGAAACACAAAGGACCAACGCGTTTGTGCTTGCCTTGCTCGCTGGAACAACAGCAATGCCCTACGCAATTGCGCACGGGGATGGCAGCGAGGAGTGCGAGCACGCCAAGGTGGAAGCCTGGCTGGGCGTGTCGGGGGCGGGGGCAGGGGACATAGAGGGCATTCCCGGCTTTGATGAGGCCACGGGCCGCGACCTGCGGAACTATCCCAAGGATCGCATCGTGGACTTCCAGCACATGCGCCTGGAGTTGTTCATCGCGGACATGGAGACGCCAAAGTTGGCCGCGACCCAGATGCTGCGTTTCGCGCCCATCAGCGAAGCGATCACCTCGCTGACGCTGGACGCGCGGGGCATGAAGATCACGGGTGTGTCCGCGATCGGATACGAGGCCTCATTCACCTATGACGGGTCAACGTTGGTCGCTTCGTTCGTGCCTTCGATCCAGGCAGGGCAGACCGTCGAACTTGTCACCACCTATGAACTCAATGATCCCGCACGCGGGCTGATCTGGACCCTGCCCGATGATGCCTGGCCCGGACGCACCGCCCAGATTCATACACAGGGACAGCCCCAGACGAATCACTACTGGTTTCCATGCCACGACTTTCCCAACGAGCGATTGACGACCGAAGTCATTGCGACCGTGCCCGCAGGATACCTAGCGAGCAGCAATGGATTCCTGGCAGAGCAGACTCGCGTAATCCGTGAAGCGCCGGGAGCCAGGACAAGTTCGGGCAAACTCGGACCGGCCCTGCTTCGTGCCTTTGATCGGTTCCAATGGATGCAGGATCGCGAGCACCCAAACTACCTCGTGACGCTGGTGGTGGGCAAGTTCGATGTTGTTGATGTAGGCGGCAAGATAACGCGGGTGGTGGATGACAAGGAAGTGCAGGTGCCGCTCTCCTGCCCGGTATATGTGCCGGTCGGACGGGGCGGGGATGTGCAGCGCACCTACGCCAACACGCTGCCGATGATCCGCACATTCGAGCGGCTCTTCGACGAGCCATACCCATGGGCAAGATACGCCCAGTTGGTGGTCAACAACTTCGAAGCCGGAGGCATGGAGAATACGTCTGCAACGACGATGTTCGACACCGCGATCTACACCAAGGTTGCCGACCTGGACCACGACCTCGACGGGCTTATTTCCCACGAACTCGCACACCAGTGGTTCGGCGACCTCCTCACCTGCAACTCCTGGGAGCACATCTGGCTCAACGAGGGCTTTGCGACCTATTCGACGGCGCTCTGGTTCGAGGAGCGCGCCGGAACCTCGGGCTATCAGGCGGAGGTCCTGAACGACTACGACCGCGTGATCGCTGCGGACAAGGGACTGGCCCCCCAGCAGCAGGGCTTTGTGAGCAAAGTGTGGACGCATCCGTGGGAGACCTTCCGGCGCGGAGCCAACCCATATCCCAAAGGCGCGATGACGCTGCACATGCTCCGCACACGCATAGGCGATGAACTCTTTTTCAAGGGCATAGCGAAGTACGTCGACGAGCACAAGGACAGCACGGTCGAGACCAGCGAGTTCCGGCGCGTGATGGAAGACGTGAGCGGGCTGCAACTCGAGCAGTTCTTCCGCCAATGGACGCAGCGCCCGGGCGTGCCCAAAGTCGATGTCAAGTTCGCGTACGACCCTTCGCGAAAGAAGTTGCGTTTCGATGTGGCACAGACACAGGAAGTCGATGAGTTCAACCCGGCCTTCGAGTTTCCCATGGGCGTTTACATCAAGAACTCCTCGGGCCCCGATGTGATCATCGAGCCGGCGATCACTGGCAAGAGCGAAACCTTCGAGGTGGACCTCGAAGGGCCGCCCGGCTTTGTCGCCGTCAACCACCAATTGTCAACCCTCGGCGCGTTCAGCGTGGCCCAAAGCCCCGAGCAGTGGATCTCGCAGTTGGTCGATGGCCCCACGCTGCTCGCCAGGATTCAGGCAGCACGGACCCTTGCCAAGGAGCAGGATGCCGGCGCAAATGAATCGCTGCGCCGCATCTCCGCAGATTCCTTAGCGGTCGTATTGCTGCGCGTGGAGTGCATCAAGGCGCTGGTGGCGCGGAACGCAACCCGGGATATCGCCTCGCTGCTCACGACCACGCGAGATGTCTGGGAAGTGCGTGAAGCGCTCTCGACAGCCCTCGCAGATGTCGCTTCCATCGAAGCCAACGTCAATGATCTCTCGCTGCGAGCACTCGCAGAGCGGACGCTCCTCAATCGCGCTGCCAAGGACGAGAGCCTCAAGGTGCGCAACGCCTCGCTCCGCGGGCTGGCCAAGTTACGCGTGAGCGAGGGCTTTGGCCTGGTCAAGGCTGCTCTGGGCAGCAGTTCGCAGAGCGATAGTGCCCGCCAGACGGCGCTGGAGTGTCTCATCGACTATGTGCCTAGTGCGGTGTCCGGCGCATCAGTTGAAGAGGCAATGGACTACGCATCGTTCTATGCCGGGCCCGGGTTTGACAATCGCACGCGGGCCGCCGCGATGGATGTGCTCGCCCGACTCGCGCTGGCCAGTGGACAGCAGGAGTATGTCGATCAAGCCCTGCAACGACTGACGGACATGCTCAACATCCGTGAGAATCGAGCGAGAATGTCCGCAGGCGAGGCCCTCGTGAAACTCGGCGATCAGCGAGCGGTCGAGGCCCTGATGGCCGCGGCAACCAAAGCGAAAGCCCCCGAGATCGCGGTACGCCTTGAAGGATTCGCCGAGCAAATACGCAAGAAGTAATCAGCGCTGGTTTTTCTCGAAACTCAACAATTTCATTGGCCGCATGGCGTGCACCGACTCGGTCGCCCACCGATGGTCATTGCCAGTTGGCACCGCCCGCGTCCAGTCCCGCCTGGGACTGTTCCAAGACTGGCTCTCTGGGTTGAGTGACATGCGCATGGATCGAACGCAAGGCATCAAGCAGGTCGATGTCCTCAACTCCATGCCAGCGTAGAAACTCCACTGGCGAGTGAAGACGCCCACCCGATGCTTCGTCGAGGTACGCGTCGTACAACTTATCACGAGCCTCTTCCATAACCAACGTCACCAACCCCGACACTTCCCATCCCCGTCCCTCGCAAAGACAGCGAACAGAAACATGCGAATCCCAGGAGTTACCCGACAACGCAAGTTTTGCGCCAATCCGCAGACATCGACTCGATTCTCGGTCCACCCGCGCCGTTTCGACTTGATTTGTCTTCTCCCAGCCATCGCAAGCCCGATCCCCTTTCGTGATCACGGCAGGACGCCGGACAGTGGTCGCCGCGCTCGTGGAACGAGCGTGCAGTCAAGAAAGGGGCCAGGATGGCCGAGCAACCGACGAATCCGACCGGACAAACCGGTGGGCAGACTGGGGCACAGTCTGGTGGTGGGGGTGGGAACGCTGGAAATGATGTCGCACCCAGCGCATCAACCACGCTGCCCGCCTCTCCAAAGTCCACCAGCAGCCCCGCCGCCGATGCCGCGCTCGAAGCGGCCAAGGCAGCGATGTCGCAACTAGGCGATTTGAACCAACTGGTGAACGAAGCCAGCAACCAAGCCAGCAACGCAGACGCAGCTCTCTCACCGAGTGAGCAAGAATCCGCGGCCCGCGTCGGTGCAGCCAAGCCGGTTCCGCCCGGCGCATCGCCCTTGCAGTTACCCAACCTCTCGGGCGATCTAAGCGCCTCGCAAGTCCATGCCCTGGACCTCCTGGGCGATGTGCATCTGAACGTCAAGATCGAACTGGGTCGCACGCGCATGCTCGTGGAGGATCTGCTGCGACTGAGCGAAGGCGCGGTCGTTGAACTGGACAAACTCGCTGGCGACCCCGTTGATGTCTATGTCAACGAGCGTCATGTTGCCCGGGGCGAGGTGCTGGTTCTGAACGACAACTTCTGCGTGCGCATCAACGAAGTGCTGACCACATCGGTGGGAACTGCCAACGAGAAGGGCGCGGCCTGATTCGTTCGGATTCGCTTGTGCTTGCCCGAATGCCCAGGCGAACGGTGATCAGTCCAGGCAACGAGATGAAAGCGATGAGAGAAACGCTGCTGCACATCATGCGGAGATTGGCTCTGGCCGTTGGGCTGCTGGGCGCGTGCGTTGTCTGGACATACGCCGCCTTTGCGCAGCAGCCGACACAACAACCTTCGCTGCAACCATCGTTGCAAATCGCCCCGCAGCCTCTCATCGTGCCGCTGAACAAAACCGAGTCTTTTCAAGCAACCCTCACGCGTGAGGCGTTGCCATTGGGCAAGACCTCCAAGACCCAGCCAACCGCCAACGACACAAGGCCACGCGCCGTGGTCGAGCCCGCATCGATGTGGCGAACTGCGATGGCGCTGGGTGCTGTGCTGGGGCTGATTCTCATCCTTGCCTGGGGTGTCAAGAAACTGGTCGCCAGGGGCGCGATCTCGATTCCAGGCATGGTTGGTGGAATGATGAGCGGCATGGGCGCCGCCCGCGCACCATCGGGCGTCATCGAAGTGCTCGCACGCTACCCAGTTTGTACCGGCACAAGCCTGCTGCTGCTCAAACTCGACCGCCGCGTGCTGCTCATCAGTCAATCCGCCAATCGTGGCCTGCGATCAGGAGCCACGCTCGCAACGCTGTGCGAACTCGACCAGCCCGAAGATGTCGCATCGATCCTCCTGAAAGTGCGTGGCGACGAGCAGGCAAAACTCGCCGCCAAGTTTGAGTCAATCCTTTCCCGCGAAGAGGCGATCACCGATCAAGCCTTGGCAGAGGCGACCGCACCACAATCCCCCGCCTCGACACGTCGAGCCAAAGTGACAGCACCAGGCCCGACGCTTCATGTGCCGAGCGATGAGAGTGGAACCACTCGCACAGGGCGGCAGGCACTGACCGCGATCCAACAGCGATTGGCAAGAGCGGAGCCCCCACCAGACGCAACACCGCCGCTCCCAACGCGCGATCGTCCGACCGATCGAAGTGCCGTGCGACCAATACGAAGCACCAACATCGTCGCATCACTGCTGCTCTTGCTCTCAGTGGCGCTGAGCACAATGGTCGCACATCCTGCCATGGCCCAGGGCTCTCGCATAGGCCCGCCCCTCCCCGATATCGCTGCGCCGCAGCCATCGATCGTCCCTGGTGCCGTACCCGGTTTATTGCCCGGCGCAGGTCGTGATTCCGTCTTGACTCCCCGCAGTGCCCTGGGCTTTGACCTGTCCAACGCCACATCGCGCCGCCCCGATCTGACACCAGGCATCGATGCGACTAGCGGCTTTGCCACTGGCATCAACCCCCTCGAAGTCCTGGCCCGCGCCGGCGATCAACTGCCGGGCACCAACACGGGCATCTCGCCTCGCTCGAGCGGCTCAGCCAGTGCCAGCGGCTTGTCAACCGCCATCAATATTCTTATCGTCCTCACGGTGATCTCGCTCGCCCCGTCGATCATGCTGATGACGACCTGTTTCGTGCGCATCCTCATCGTGCTGGGCCTGCTCCGCCAGGCCCTGGGCACGACCAGCATTCCGCCGCCCCAGGTGATCTCAGCCATGGCGCTCTTCATGACGCTCCTGGTGATGAGCCCGACGCTCGATCGAATCAACAACGAAGCCGTGCAGCCCTATCGCGCGGGCACAGTCCAGAACTACGACGAACTGTGGAACCGTGCCAAGCAGCCCATGCGTGACTACATGTTCGCCCAGATCGAAGCGACAGGCAACTGGAACAGCCTGTACTTGGTTCTGGAGTATCGGGGCATCGACGTGAGCCAGCCCGAGCAACTGACGCGAGCAAAGGTTGACATGATCAGCCTGATTCCAGCCTACATGCTCAGCGAACTCAAGGTCGCGTTCCTGATGGGTTTCAAGTTGTACCTGCCCTTTCTGGTCATCGACATGGTGATCAGCACGCTGCTGATCGCGATGGGCATGATGATGCTGCCCCCAGTCCTGATCAGCCTGCCATTCAAACTCCTCCTCTTCGTGCTCGTAGATGGTTGGGCCCTGGTGGTGGGGGGCTTGCTCAGCAGTTTTGCCCAGCCCGAGACAGTCGCGAGCCTTGCCGATCCCGCAGTCCTGAGGCACCTCGCGCTCGTGCTGCCAAGCAGTGCCGATGCCATCGCTGCCACGCGCGCCGTGATCGCCGCCGCCTCGCTGGGGAGGCTCGCGCCATGAACTATGACACGACGGCCCTGGAACTGGTGCGCCAGGCACTGGTCATCACGCTCAAGATCGCCATTCCAATCCTCGCGGCGGGCGTGCTCGTCGGTTTGATCATCAGCCTCTTGCAGTCAGTCACGCAGATTCAGGATCAGACCATCGCCTTCGTGCCCAAAATCGTCGTGATGATCCTTGCCCTGATTCTGCTCCTTCCCTGGATTCTCTCCCGCATGATTGAGTATGCAACCGACCTCTTCAGTTTCGGAGGATGATCGACGACGTGGACGCTCCTACTCCCGCCATCGCGATGCTCGTCGACTCGATTGCTCCGCACGTGCTGGGCTGGTCGCTGGTGGTCTCTCGGATTGCAGGGTTGGTCGTGATCGCACCCCTCGTCAGCAGTGCAATTATTCCCATGCGAGTCCGCGCAACCCTCTGCCTGATGCTCGCCTGTGCCGCCTATCCGATGCTGGCGACCTCTGGCATGCCCCAGATCCGGACAGATCTCTTCGGGCTGGTTCCCCTCGTGCTGGCTGAGGGACTGATTGGCTTTGCAATCGGCGCAATCGCCGCAACCCCGCTCTTGATGATGGAGATGGCGGGCATCGTCGCAGGCACCACAATGGGCCTGGGCCTCGCGCGTGTCTATGACCATTCCCAAGACGCAGATGTCGACCTGCTGGGGCAGTTCTTCTTCTTCCTGGCGATGGCGATTTTCTTCAGTCTGGGCGGCGTTGAATCGCTCTTTCGCGGATTGCTCATGACATTTGATCGCGTGCCGGTTGGTGCAGGTGCATCGGTCTTTGCCAGCACGGGCAACGCGACCAGTCTATTCGCCGGCATCGTCTCCTCGGGCATGGAGATCGCCCTGCGCATTAGCGCGCCAGTCATCGCGATCGTTTTTTTAGTCATCGTTCTTATCGGCGTCATTGGAAAGACCATGCCCGCCATCAACGTGCTCTCGATCGGCTTTGCCATCAAGGTTGGACTGGGCACCACCATGATCGCCACCGGCCTCTACGCCATTCGCGAGCCAATTGCCGATGGGCTGCACGAAGCACTCGAAGCAGTGGGCACATGGATTCAAGGCTTGAACGTCGCGAATGTGGCCAACGCTCAGGCTGGAGCAGGGGGCATGACGCCATGACGCAACGAAATCAACACACCTCAAGACTACTGAGGCATGTTGCACGCCGCCGCTTCCCCACTTTGATTCTCTCGTTCCTTCTGCGTTGAACCAAGCACCGCTCCAATTCCCGATCCTCACGACTATTCAGACAAAGCTATGGCCGACGACATGGGCGAAAAGACCGAAGACCCCACACCTCGCAAAATCGAGGACGCGCGCGAGCGTGGGCAAGTTGCCAAGAGCACCGATCTCTCAGCGGCCATCGATCTCCTGGGCGGTGCGCTGCTGCTCACAATCTTCGGTGCGGCTCTGGCGCGGGCCAGCATCGAAGTCATGCGCCGCGGGCTGGATGGTTTGAACGGAACGCTCACCCCCTCGCAGGTTGGTGCCGTCATCCGAGAAGCATTGCTGGGTCCCGCAGTGGCCATGGCACCAATCTTGGTGCTGCTTGTGCCGGTCGTCATCATCGGCCACTTCGTTCAGTATGGCCCGCTCTTCACCACCGACGCGCTCATGCCAAAACTGGAACGCCTCGACCCGATCAAGGGGCTTGGTAATCTGCTCAGCCGCAAAAACCTGGTCAAGGGCCTGCTCAACATCATCAAACTGGGCATCGTTATCTGGGTCGGTTGGACATACATGAGTAGCGCAATCGATCAAGTGTCCAGCCTGCCCGTGCTGCAGGTGCGTGAGGCCTTCGCAATGATCGGCATGCTCTGCCTTAAACTCCTTGCTTGGCTCCTGGCCCTCTTCCTCTTCCTGGGCGTCGCCGACTACATGTTCCAGCGCTGGCAACTTATGCAAGACCTGCGCATGACCAAGCAGGAAGTCCAGGACGAGCGTCGCAGCATGGAGGGTGATCCGCTGGTCAAGGGCAGGCGCATGCAACTTATGCGCCAGATCGCCCTGCAGCAGATGAACCAAACCGTTCCAAAGGCCGACGTCATCGTCACCAATCCCACGCACTTTTCCGTCGCCATCCAGTACGATGAGACAACCATGGCCGCGCCGCGAGTCGTGGCCAAAGGCGTGGACTTCATGGCGATGCGCATTCGCCAGGTCGCGATGGTGCATCAGGTCCCAATCGTCGAGCGCCCGCCACTGGCTCGCGCCCTCTACTACGAGGTCGAAGTGGGGGGCCAGGTCCCAGCCGAGATGTACCAGGCCATCGCCGAACTGCTCGCATATGTCTACCGCCTGGAGCGAGAAGCGGCCTGAACGCCCGACAATCGCACACGAAGCCAGTCATAAACAAAAGTCGTAAGCAACAACGACAAACAGAAACAACCCGACCGCACCACGCTTGACACCCTGAATCAAATCGCCAGCCTTGCTCGCAAACCCCAAAAAGCC
>CAYRPC010000057.1:0-17386 GCA_964425995.1 uncultured Phycisphaeraceae bacterium | reverse complement strand
AGCCCGCACAAGGTTTGGTCTTGCCGCCCGGGTACGACCGTGCCGCGGCAACCTCAACAGCCCGTCGATACTCACGCGGCGCGATGGCCGCATTTGGGCTGCGCACAAGTAAAGAACAAGTAATCGACCTGGCGGGCGAGCAGTTGGATGTGCTGCGGGCACAGGGCGATGGCTTGGGAGCGATCTGGCTCGGGCACGCGACCGTCCTCGTGCGCGTGGGGGGCCGATGGATTCTGACCGATCCGGTTTTTTCCTCGCGAATAGGCGTTCATCTGGGACCATTCACCATGGGCGTGCGACGCTTGCTGCCCGCGATCGCGCCCGCGTCGCTGCCCACGCCCGACCTCATCCTGCTCTCGCACGCCCACTTTGATCATCTGGATGTCCCAAGCCTCAAGGCCCTGGCCAACAAGCAGACGCAGGTGATCACAGCAATCAATACCAAAGGACTGGTGCCGCGTGGCTTTGGAAGCGTGCGTGAAATGTCGTGGAACGAGGAGTTGGTGTTGGATGGCTTTCGCCTCAGTACCTTGCGTCCGGCGCATTGGGGGGCGCGCACCATCTGGGACAAGCATCGCGGGTTCAACAGTTACGTGGTGCAAGTTGGAGCGCAGCGAATCCTCTACGCGGGCGACACCGCCCATTCCGGCGCCTTCGCGCCTGTCGGCCCGGTCGACCTTTCGATCTTCGGAATCGGTGCCTATGACCCCTGGATTCACGCCCACGCCAGCCCCGAACAGGTCTGGGACATGCACACCATGGCGCAGGGGAAGTTCCTCCTGCCCATGCACCACAGCACCTTCGTGCTCAGCGACGAACCGCTCCAAGAGCCGCTCCAACGACTTCTAACAGCCGCGGGCAAACACGAGCGAACGGTTGTCGGAAGACAGTTTGGCGTAGCGTGGCGCGACGAAGCATAATGCCCCCCGCCCCGTTCCCGTTGACCCCGCTCAGCCTTGACTTTCATACAACTCAATTGGAAGCCCATCGGGATCAGCGAAAAATGTATATCGCGCGTTGGTCACGCCATCCACGCGGACGGGTTCGATCGCAACCCCGCACCCGCGCACATGGTCCATGGCCTCCTCGATGTCGGGTACTTGGAGGGCAAGATGGCGCAGGCCCATGGACTCGGGGCGGCTGGGCCGCGCCGGGGCATCGGGAAAAGTAAACAATTCCAGTTGCATGCCCGCGCCCAGCATGTCAACCTTCCAGGACCGCCGCGTGGCACGATACTCCTCGTGAATCACTCGCATGCCCAGTACGCGCGAATAGAACTCGCGCGATCGGGCGATGTCGGAACAGATGAGGGCGATGTGGTGCAGCCGCGCGTTCATGCGATAACGCGAATGTAGTCACTCTGCAAACGCGCGAGTTTCACATCGCAATAATGCCCTATGTCCACATGTGTCCAACGCTTGATTCGCTCCATTGTCCTGTTGGCCTGCACCTCGCCCATCTTGGTCGCGGGCAGCGCCCGTGCCTGGGATGGCGCGGGACATCGCATGATCACTCGCGTGGCCCTGCGAGGCCTGGATGAATCCATGCCGGCCTGGCTCAAGGACGATACGAGCATCATCGCCATCGCCGACCAGTCGCAGACACCCGATCGCTGGCGCAGCATTTCAGCCCAACGGGTTCCGCAACTCAAGCACTTGAACGATCCCGATCATTACCTCGACGTCGAGGACCTGGAAGCCATGGGCATGACGCTGCGATCGATGCCCATCCTCCGCCACGAGTTTGTGAAGGCGGTTATCGCCGCGCGAGCCAAGGCCGATTTTGCTGGCGAACCCATCGATCCCAAGAAGGACATGGCCAAGACGGGCGAGTATCCCGGCCTGCTGCCCATAGCCACGCTCGAGACCTATGGCAAGATCGTCAGCGCGTTCAAGGTGGTCCGGTCCCTTGAAGCACTCAAGCAGAGCGGACGCGAGACGCAGATCGACGCGGCCAAGTGGAACGCACGCATTCACATCGGGCAACTCAGCCACTATGTCGGCGACACCACCCAGCCGTTGCACACCACCAAGCACCATCACGGCTGGGTGGGCGACAACCCCAACGGCTACACCACCGAATACAAGTTCCACGCCTACATCGATGGAGATATCCATCGCCTGCACTCCCTGAGCGATCAGGACATTGCACCCAAGTGCGACTTCACGCGCACCATCGCCGCCGATGACCTCTGGGAGCAGACCTCCCAGCACATCGAGCGCTCATTTCGGGAAGTGGAGCCCCTCTACAAACTCAAGAAGTCGGGCCAACTTGAGCAGGCTGCTGGCAAGGTGTTTATCATCGCCCGACTCGCCGACGCCAGCAGCCAACTTTCCGCCATGATCGAGACTGCCTGGCTCGAAGCCGCACCGACACCCAAGGAACTGCAGGACTTCAAAGGCTTTGAAGGCGACAGGCCGCCGACTGCTTTGGGCGATGCAGTTCTACCACCAGTTCAGCCCCCCGCAACCAGCGCCCCGAAGTAGCCCTTGTTCTGCATCACATGCAGCCACCAGAACGCGACGGGCGACGCTAGCAGGATCGAATCCAGCACATCCAGCAACCCACCAAAGCCTGGAATCCCGCGACCAGAATCCTTCTTGCCCGCGTCGCGCTTGAGGATGCTTTCAAGCAGGTCGCCCGCTTGGCCAGCAATCCCCAGCGACATGCCCAGAAGCGCTCCATGCCACCACGCAGGGACTTGCAGTCCCTCGTGCGACCCCACCCAGAACATGCCCACAGCGCCAAGCGTCGCCGAGAGCAGCACGCCGCCTACAAGGCCTTCCCAGGTTTTGCCCGGACTCAGCCAGGGAATCAACTTGTGGCGACCAAACGCCTTGCCCGAGAAGTAGGCGCCGATGTCGCAGGACTTGGTGGTCAGGATGATCCAGCCAATCACAAACACGCTGTGCTCGCGCCGTAGCGCCAGCAGGAAGCCCGCCATGATGCCCAGATAGACGTAACTGAGCAGCACGCCGCCGGTCGCCGCGATCACACCCTCGACCGTCTTGTGCCTGGAGTAGAACGTCATCGCCACGGTCAGTACCATCACGCTGACTGTGCCGAAGATACCTACGACCGTGGTCGCTGGAAGCGTGGCAGGGACCAGGCAAGAGACCAGCAAGCCTGCAATCGCCGCAGCCGACAGCATGCGCTTGCTTCCCTCGATGTTCTCGCTTTCGAGCAGCGAGGAGAGTTCACGAGCCGCGATCGTGACCAGAATCGTGAGCAGCGGGAGCGTTATGACGCCGGGCGGAAACGTGGTTTCTTTGAAGCCCAGTCCATAGGACAGCGCTCGCGCGATCCAACCGGGCATGGTCCGTCCATCCAGCCACTGGTCCAACGCCAACGCGCCGATCAGCAACAGGATCATGATGGGTCCGAGGATCAGGCGCTTGGCCATGCGGTGCGATGCTAGTCGGGTTTGGCAAGTGCAGCCGCCCCGCGCGCAACGCTGAACCGGTCGCGTGTGGTGCAGTAGTCGTTGCCGCCCATGCGTCCGATCGCATCAAGTAACCCCGTATCGATGTGGAGGCGATCATTGATCAGATCATCGCGGACGTGAACGTGGACAACTTCTCCCAGCACGATATTGCCCGAGTTGGGCTGCCCCGCGTTGGTCCGGATCACCTGGAGCGTGCGACACTCAAAGTTGATAGGGCTTTCGAGTACTCGCGGACAACCCACCACCACCGATGGCCCCTGAGCCAATCCCGCGAGCGCAAACTCGCTCTCGCCATAAGCCAGTTCCTCGGCACAGACGCTCATCTTGGTCGCCAGTGCGTGTGGCACGATGTTCACCACAAACTCGCCCGTGCCCCCTTGGGAGCGCGGCTTCGCATTGCGCAGTGAGTCCTTGTCGCTGCCATCGGGCTTGCTTGCCGGACAGAAGAGCAGCGTCATGGGATTGCTGCCCACACCCGCAAAGAAGGAAAATGGGGCAAGGTTGGGGCGTCCATCGGGCGAAGTCGTGCTGACCCACGCAATCGGACGAGGCATGATCGAGCCGATGAGCAACTTATAGCGGTCAGTGGGCGAGAGCGAGGCGGGAACAAAGTTCATGGGAAGTCTTCAAACTTTCAATCTTCAGCCGTTGCCAAACGCCTTCTTGTAGTCTGCAAGAAAAATCTCAATGCCCTTATCCGTCAGCGGGTGCTTCATGCAGTCCGTGATGACCTTCAGCGGACAGGTCGCCACGTCCGCGCCAAGCAGTGCGCAGTGCAACAGATGATTCGTGTGGCGAACACTCGCGGCCAATATCTTGGTCTTGAGGCCATAGTTGGTATAGATGGTTTTGATCTCGCGGATCAGGCCCATCCCGTCCTGGCCAATGTCGTCGAGGCGACCGATGAAGGGGCTGACGAGGTAGGCGCCAGCCTTCGCGACCATCAACGCCTGCAGGCTCTGGAAGCACAGCGTCATATTGGTCCTCACCCCCTGATCGGCGAGGGCCTTGCAGGCCCGCACACCTTCGATGGTGCTGGGCAATTTCACGACGATGTTGCTGGCAATCTTGATGTGCTCGCGTCCCTCGCGGAGCATGCCTTCGTAGTCGGTGGCAATCACTTCCGCAGAGACCGGGCCTTTGCAGACTTTGCAGATCTCTTCCAGACGCTTGGCGTATGGCACGCCTTCCTTGGCTATCAGTGATGGATTGGTTGTGACACCATCGAGCACGCCCAGGTCATTGGCCTTCTTGACATCATCCAGCGAAGCCGAGTCGAGGTAGAGTTGCATATGGAACCCAGCGTAGTAGGCGTCTTGTAGGCCCGCCATCCCGCCAGTGCCTACACCTCGACCACGATCTCGACTTCCACCGGCGCTCCCAGGGGCAAGGCGATGCTTCCCACCGCCGCGCGAGCGTGCTTGCCCGCCTCGCCAAACACGGCTTCGAGCAATTCGCTTGCCCCGTTGGCGACCTTGGGCTGGTCATAAAACCCAGCCTCGCTGCAGACAAACACACCAACACGCACGACCTGGCGTATCCGACCAAGATCGCCAAGTTCCGCCTTGAGCGCTGCCAGCGCATTCAGCGTGCATTGGGCCGCGCATTGACGGGCGAGTTCGAGTGAGACTTGGCCGGGGACAGAACCCTTGGCAATCAACTGGCCCTCTTTCATGGGGATTTGCCCCGAGACAAAGACGAGGTTTCCGGTACTGCGGGTGGGCACATACGCGGCGACCGGTTTGACAGGCGTGGGCAGCGTGTAGCCCAGCGCGGCGAGACGTGCTTCGTAAGTGGTAGATGGGCTGGGGGCGGGGGTGGGGGGCGTTATGGTCATGGCAAATTATGGCGTATGGTCGTGTTGCTGGGCAAAGCAGGCGAAGAGTTCGGGAAAAGTTATGCTGTCTGAACTCGATCACGCGTTTATGGACCAATTGATGCAACCTTGACAAGCGCGTTCCGAATCGATACGCTAGACAACTGGGAACTTCTTGGGTGGCCCGACGGCCGCACAGGACGGATTGGTAGGAACTTGTAGGTAGCAAGGGTCTTTGGTGTGGTCATATATTTTTCAACGTTCTCATGCGAGGCTTTGACTTCGCGGGCTGATTCCAGCCACACCCGTTCCCAAGTTTTCCGATAGGCTCCTGCCGACAACTCGGCGACGCGATGGCGCAAGGCTGGTGGAGTTTGACGACCCGCCAACCATCATGCGAATATCGCGTCAGACTCAGGACTTGGAAACTTCCATGTTGTAGCGTCTCAGTTGTGTGGATCGAGCAATCGATGCTATACACGCACCAAGTATCGCGCCCATGAATGCATGTGGTGCATGCGTGCAGTGCGATTACGATGCAGTAGACGTTCTGCTTCTGGGCATGACTTGGCCGTTTCCAATTTTCTGAAGAGTGTCGGTGTGCGTCAGCGTTGGTCGCTGCGGAGTGTCCGCAACAACTATGTCGCAACGCATCAAGCGGGTCGTCGTGTGTTTGGGTTGTGCCTACTCGCGTTCGCGATGGCCACCCGCCGGGATGGGGAACATGATCAAAGACTTTCAAGTTCTTTGAACCATCTCCCAACCGGAAACTTTCAGGAGTTTGTCCATGAATCGTAACAAGATCAAGAAGATGAAGCAGAACCGTCAGAGCCAGAAGAAGGCGTTCACGCTGATCGAACTGTTGGTGGTGATCGCGATCATCGCCCTGCTGATCGGCATCCTGCTGCCCGCCCTGGGCAAGGCTCGTGCCTCGGCCCGTCAGATCAAGGACAGCACCCAGATCCGTGGCGTGCATCAGGGCATGGTGCTCTTCGCCCAGTCCAACAGCGACCTCTACCCCATCCCCAGCCAGTTGGACAAGGGTCAGCAGACCCTGACCAACGCCTCGGCCAAGGATGACCCCGGCGCGGTGCTCTCGATTCTTATCTTCAATAGTTTCTTCAGCCCCGAACTGACCGTCAGCCCCGCTGAGCAGAGCTCCTTCATCAACGTCGATACCAACTACTTCCTCGCCCTACCCCGCTTCGCCAACACCACGTCTGGCAGTGGCGCAACCGCGACCACCCAGGCACTATGGGATCCCGAGTTCTACGGCAGCCCCGCCGAGCAGAAGGTCACTGCCAAGGGTACCAAAACCACCGGTGCTGTGACCGGAGCAACCTTGGGTGATGGCAACACCAGTTATGCGCTCTCCCCCTTCTTTGGTGGCCGTCGTTCACGCTGGAGCAACACGCTGCAGAGCACGGAAGCCGTACTCGGCAACCGTGGTCCCGCGTATGTCTTGAGCGGCTCAGCAATCGATGGCACTTGGGCTCTCGAAACCAACGCGACCTCACCCACAGCCTGGAGCACTGGTGCTACGGGCGCGACCCGTCCCGGCTCGGCCTCCACAACGCTCGCCATCCACGGTGGTCGTACCAGTTGGGAAGGCAACGTCGCCTACAACGACAACCACATCAGTTTCGAAACCCGCCCTGACCCCGAAAACCTCAACTTCAACTTCCTGGGTCTCACCGACGCGGCCAAGCGCAGCAAGCCCGACAATCTGTTCGTGAGCGAGAACGACAGCACTCGCTTAGAGGCGTCCAACTCAAACTCGAACCATACGACGACAGGCGCGTTGCCCGATGCCCAGCCCCACAAGTGGACCAATCAGTGGCTCACCCTCTGGGTTGTTCAGACCAACAACGCCACCCTTGGTTCAGCGACCGCGACCAGCGTCGTTCTCGACTAACTGACCGAGTCTGATTTTCTAACATGTTGTAACATTCTTTAATATGCTGAAAGGGAAGGACGAGAGTTCTTCCCTTTTTTTATTGGCAGATCGCGATGCTGATTCGTGTTGCTGGTGCTTGCCCACATCACGTAGTCAAGCAGCGACTCTTCACGTCTGCTGGGCTTGGACATCGACGGAGGCCGATACTCTTGCCATCCATGAAGACCATCAGCCCCAAAGCCTGGACCAATGCCGACCTGCCCGCCGCGTGGGAGCTTGCCAAGGAAAAGGGCGAGCCCGTATTTGTGCCCGCGCAATACTTCGCGGACGATCGCGGCTACTCGCTCATGAACCAGATGCAGGGCGTGATGGGGCCAAATGGTCAGATCAACTACAGCGTGCAATATCCAGGCGTCGTCAAGGGCTGGCACCGCCACAAGCATCAGACCGACTTCTGGATGTGCCTGCAAGGCCACATCAAGATCGGCGTCTTTCGCGAGACCGACAACACCGCATGGCTGCTGGTGATCGGCGAAAAACGCCCGGGCATCATGGTGATCCCGCCACCCCTCTGGCACGGCGCGGCAACCGTGGGCGAGGAAAAGGCCGGCCTGCTCTACTACGTCACCCACGCCTACAACCCGCAAGCACCCGACGAAGACCGACGAGCGCACGACAGCGTGAGCGTCAACGGCGTGACGTTCCCGTGGCATGTACGGCATGGGTAATGACGCTTACTGGCCTGGAGGTTTGTTGGCTATGCCCATGACCTGGCGAAGTTGCTGCGTGTCCGCTCGCGGATGACGCCCGCACTCCGGGCAAGTGTCATCCGTCAAGTCTGAAAGCGAGTAGTTGCAAAACGGGCAGGCATCAAGCGGCTTGGTGGCGATGGCAGTCATCGCGGAAATCTGCACCTTGCGCACTCGCAGCCAGAGCAAGCCCAGCAGCATCCCCGAAAAACCAGCAAGGCCCAACAACTCCAAATGAGCGAAGGCCGCTACCACGATGACCATGACCCCGATCATGGCTAGGCACCATGGCATCCACCACGGTTTGTCGGGGCCTTCAAGCAGGAAGAGCATAACTCGCGCAGCCAAGAGGTAGCAGCGACGCCCGAGCCGCGCGATCCGCGTAGTCGTGCTAGTCGTGCTAGTCGTAGTTGTTGTGGTTGGTTCCACAGTGTCTCACCGACTGCGACAGCGACCTGCCGGCTTTACACACCCACCGCCACCCTCGCCCCCTTCTTGCTCTCATTCAAGAGCCGACGCAGCACCGTGTGCAGCACCCCGCCGTTCTTGTAGTACTCGGCTTCGACCGGCGTGTCGATGCGGCACAGGGCCGTGAATTCGGTCTTCTTGCCGCTGGGGTGGGTCGCCGTCACCTTGACATCGCAGCGAGGCATGACCAGACCATCCGCGCTGGCGTTGAGATGGATGTCAAAGGTTTCTTCCCCCGTGAGGCCCAGGCTTGTGACGCTCTGGCCTTCTTTGAAGTTCAAAGGAAGCACGCCCATGCCCACAAGGTTGCTGCGGTGGATGCGCTCGAAACTCTCGGTGATTACGGCCTTGACACCCAGCAGCAGCGTGCCCTTCGCGGCCCAGTCGCGCGATGAGCCCATGCCATAGTCCTTGCCGCCCAGCACCACCAGCGGCGTTCTTTCCTGCTTGTAGTTCTGGCTGGCGTCGAAGATGGCTGAGAGTTTGCCACTGCCCAGGCCGGCAACTCCCGCTCCGGCGGCGCGGGCTGCCCGGCTGAAGTCAGTGGTGTACCAGCCTTCCTTGATCTTGCCGTTGTCCAACGCGAGTTTGTTCTTGACGCGCACGTTGGCAAACGTGCCTCGCGTCATCACGCGATCATTGCCACGCCGGCTGCCATAACTATTGAAGTCGTGCTTGGGCACGCCCAGGGTCTTGAGGTATTCGCCCGCAGGGCTGGCTCCCGCGATATCGCCCGCGGGAGAAATATGGTCGGTGGTGATGCTGTCGCCCACGCTGACGATGCAGCGCGCGCCCTTGATGGCGCCGATCTTGCTCGCGTCGGGCTTGGGCTGCATCCCCTCGAAGTACGGCGGATGCTGGATGTACGTCGACTTGTCGTTCCACTGGTACTGGTCGCTCTTGCTGACCGGGACCTTGTTCCACGTCTCGTTGGCCGTGAAGACCTTGCCGTACTGGATTTTGAACTGGCCCGGCTCGATGCACTTGGCCTTGAGTTCGAGAATCTCGGCGTTGGTGGGCCAGATGTCCTTGAGGAAGACCGGCTTGCCATCCTTGGAGATGCCCAGCGGCTCGGTCAGAAGGTCAATCGCGACGCTGCCCGCGATCGCATAGGCGACGCACAGGGGCGGGCTTGCGAGGTAGTTGGCTTTGACGCTCTGGTGGACGCGCCCTTCAAAGTTGCGGTTGCCGGAAAGCACGCTGGCGGCGATCAGGTCGCCTTCCTTGATGGCGGCTTCGACTTCATCGGGCAGCGGGCCGCTGTTGCCGATGCAGGTGGTGCAGCCATAGCCGACGGTGTAGAAACCCAGGGCATCGAGGTCTTCGGTGAGGCCGCCCTTGTTGAGATAGTCGGTCACGACCTTGCTGCCCGGCGCGAGGCTGGTCTTGACCCAGGGCTTGCGCGTCAGGCCCAGGGCGCGGGCCTTGCGCGCGACCAGCCCGGCGGCGATCAGCACATCGGGGTTGCTGGTGTTGGTGCAACTGGTGATGGCGGCGATGACGACCGCGCCGTGGGTGATGGTGTTGCCAGTCCGTCCCTGCGGAGCGGGCGTCAACTCGCTGTGCTTGACTTCGCCCTTCGCGTTGAAGATTTTCTCGAATGGCAAGCCAAAGCTGGTGTTGCCCAGCGGCGCGCCCAGGCTCTTGAGGAACTCGGCCTTGATGTTCTTGAGCTCGACTCGATCCTGCGGGCGCTTGGGGCCGGCCATGCTGGGCTGCACGGTGGAAAGGTCCAGTTCGAGCACGTCGGTGTATTCAGGCTCGGGGCTGGCGGGTGTCCAGAACATCCCCTGGGCCTTGCAATAGGTTTCGACCAGCGCGACGGTCGCTTCGTCGCGCCCCGTGAAGCGCAGGTAGTCGAGTGTGACGGTGTCGATGGGAAAGAACCCGATAGTCGCGCCATACTCGGGGGCCATATTGCTGATCGTCGCGCGATCGGGCACACTCAACGCGGCGATGCCATCGCCAAAGAACTCGACGAACTTATCGACGACGCCCTTCTTGCGAAGCTGCTGGGTGACGGTGAGCACGAGGTCGGTCGCGGTCGCGCCCTCGGGCATTTTGCCCTTGAGGCGGAAACCGATCACGTCGGGCGTGAGCATGTAGATCGGCTGGCCCAGCATCACGGCCTCGGCCTCGATGCCGCCCACGCCCCAGCCGACCACGCCCAGGCCGTTGACCATGGTGGTGTGGCTATCGGTGCCGACGCAGGAATCGGGATAGGCAACTGTGCCGCCATCCTGCGGCTTGGTCCAGACGCCCTTGGCGAGATATTCAAGGTTCACCTGGTGCACGATGCCGGTGGCAGGGGGCACGCAGCGGAAGTTGGACAGGCTCTGCTGGCCCCACTTGAGGAACTCGTAGCGTTCGTTGTTGCGCTCAAACTCGCGGGTGGCGTTGATGGTCAGGGCGTTCTTGGTGCCGAAGGCATCGACCTGCACGCTGTGATCGATCACCAGGTCGCAGGGGACCAGCGGATTGATCGCGTTTGGGTCGCCTCCCAGCGTTTTCATGGCATCGCGCATGGCGGCGAGGTCCACCACGCAGGGCACGCCGGTGAAGTCCTGGAGGACGACCCGGGCGGGCATGAAGGGAATCTCTTCCTTGACGGGGTTGCGCGGGTTGTAGTTGGCCAGGCCCGCGACATCATCATCGGTGACGATGAAGCCATCGACGTGGCGGAGCATGGCTTCGAGCAAGACCTTGATCGAATAGGGCAGTTTGTCGATGTGCCCGATCTTCTGCTGCTTGAGGGCATCGAGGGAGAAGTAGGTGTAGGAGCCGTGCTTGGTGGTCAGGGTCTTGCGGGAGTTGAATGGGTTGGTGGTGGGGGCGGGGGTTGGCATAATGACTTTCGTTGCAGCGACCGGAGAGAAGAATCGGCGGAATCGCACGAGATTGAAGTATATTTGCGCCGGGTTGGCCGGGCGAACGAGCGACGAGGGTTGTCCTACCCCCGTGCCACGGTACGGATGCCCGGTGTTGAGCGAGATGCGAACCACATCCGCTCGTGGCGTGGGCTTCTTGGCGCTTGGTGAGGGTGGTTTTGAGCGCGAGGTTGCGCTTTGGCCGATCCATGACTGTGAGTACGACTATTGTGAGTCCTGCCCCATGGCCCAGTTCACGGAGGAATCATGCCCGCCTTGCGAGCTTCGCTGCCCACCACCCGCGAGTCCGTCACGCATAAGTTCAACATCGCCAACCACGAGGGGTACCTGACGATCGGGTTGTACCCCGATGGCAGCCCGGGCGAAATCTTCATCAAGATGGCTAAGGAAGGCTCGACGATGTGCGGCATGTGCCAGGCGTTTTGCCGGGCGTTTAGCCTGAGCATTCAGTTGGGGCTGACGCTGCCCGAGGCGATCGCGCGGTTCCGCGGGATGCGGTTTGAACCAATGGGGCCGACGGCCAACCCGGACATTCCGCAGGCGAGCAGCATCGTGGACTATGTGGCACGATACTTGGAACTGAACTTTGTGCGGTAATTCGTAGAACCACACTTGTTGAAGCCCAACTCGCATTCCTAGAGGTGGACGCGGAACGCCTGAGAGTGCATTCCTCTGAACTGTCCGTACGGTTCTTGGCCTGGCCTCAGTAGCCTTCAATGCGGTTTGCGTAGTTGCCTCGCACACGCCAGCTGCTGAACTTGTTGGCCGAAATCTTACCGCAGGTGCTCATCTACCCCATGTCCACCAGACAGTGGTAACCGATCCAGCCGTCGTGTTCAACGACGCTGTTGAGCGAGACCTTGCCGCGACTTGCCCAATGATTTTAGAGAAGCGATCGGTCACCTCTTGGGCGGGCATGCAGGCGGAAGTTTGCCCACATTGACACTGACCACCGAACGAGTACCGACAACCGCCCCGCCCACTTTCCATACCCATACAGGTTACTCGCTTCGCGCAATCTTTGCGTTTTTTCTCGTCTCACCCTGTCCGGTCGCTCCGGTGTTTGTCGCTATATACGTCAGACGGGTTGGGGCACAGCCCCGGCCTATCCGGAGGCAGAGAGCACATCCAACACACGGCGTCGCCACAAGACACTGCGCCTTGAAGGAACTCTCTCGTGCCGATTTATACCAGCCTTGCCCATCGCACCCCCAACCGTTCGTTCCCCTCCCCTCTCACCAACCTTACCTCGGTGCTCCTCATAGCGGCGGCAGCGGCGATGTCGCTGACCTCCGCGGCCCTCGCCCAGCCAACCATCACCAACATCGGTGTGCTCCCGGGCGGCACCGCGTCTTTCTTCCCTGTCATCAACGCCAATGGCACAGCAGTTGGCGGAACCAGCAGCGGCGTCGGAAATGTCTCGGCCATCCGCTGGACCGCGGGCGGCGGCGCGCAGAACTTGGGTTCGCTCTTTGGCGGCAACACGCAGTCCCAGGCGATCAACGCCGATGGCACGGTCATCGCTGGATACAGCGCACTCCCCGGTTCGGCCCGCGCGTTTCGCTGGACCGCAGCAGACGGCATGCAAAATCTTGGCGGGCTAGCCGGGGCGGGTGGGGCATATTCCGCCGCACAGGGCATCAGCGCCGACGGCGCGCACATCGTCGGCGTTGCCGACACCGCGGGCGGCGACACTCATGCTGTGCGCTGGCACGCGGGGAGCATCGAGGACCTCGGCACGCTCACGGGCGGAACGTTCTCTTCGGCAACGGGCATCAGCGCCGATGCATCGACGATTGTCGGCAACTCGAATGATGCGGACGGCAACTTTGTCGCCGTACGTTGGACCTCGGGCGGGGGCATTGCGAGTCTTGGTGTGCTGTCAGGGTTTGAAGGTTCCGATGCGTTCGCCACAAGTGCCAACGGCTCGGTCATCGTCGGCTTCAGCTACCTGAATGATTTCACGAGCTTTACAGCATCCCGCTGGACCGCAGCGGGCGGCCAGCAGAGTCTCGGGGCCCTCGGGACCGACGTCCAATCAATTGCCAGCAGCGTGACCGCCGATGGAAGCATCATCACCGGGTCGAGCTTCGACTCGACCAACGTTTCTCGCGCCGTCCTGTGGAGTTCTGCCCTCGGCATCGTGGACCTGAATCTCTACCTGCCCACGCTGGGCGTCGACCTCACCGGATGGTCGCTGCAAGATGCAAGCATCTCCGCCGACGGCACGGCGCTCACCGGCAACGGCACGTTCAACGGCGAAGGCCGTATCTGGTTGGTCACGAGCATCCCCACGCCCGGCGCAGCATCGGTCCTCGCGCTCGGCGGCCTGGTTGCGTCTCGGCGTCGGCGATGATCGTGGTTGCCAGACCGCTCACACATTCACAATTCGCACCATGAACCAAACTGTTCGTTACTACTAATGGAGTTCACATATGTCAGTTGCTTTTAAGTCTGTGTCTCTCTCTCTTGTGTCTTGCGTCCTCTCGCTCACGACATCACACGCGGTAGCGAGCGTCATCACGTTTGAGTCGGCCGTCGCACCGACAAGCATTCGTCAGGTGCAACCCACGACTCCGTACTTTGAAGCCGGATTCGCGATTCGCCCCACCGGCATCGATTCTGCGATCTTTGGTGGGTTGGCGTCGCCTATGCCGGGCAACCCCAACTCGAACTGGCTCGGTTGGGCGCAGAACAACGTCATTCAATTTGATCGAGTCGACGGTGCGGCCTTCTCGCTCACAAGTGCCCTGCTCGGGCCAGGCGCTACCGCAGTGGGTCCCGTGAGTATCACACTCAACGCATTCTTTCAGGGCGGGGCGACAGCAAATCTGACCTTCGCAAACCTCAGCACCGCAACGCACTCACAAATCAACTGGACGAACTTGATCCGCGTTGATTTTCTTACGACCGACAACGGGGGGCTGGACAACCTGAATGTTCCGAGCCCGTCCGCAGCCGCACTGTTGGTCTTTGGAGGGCTGTTCGGAACTCAGCGGCGGCGCAACGCAACACGGTGATCGCCTCGGGCCTTCACCCCCATCACACCCGCCACAACTCTCCATCGTTTTGCACTGCATTGTCCTCTCGTCGTCTCACCTCTCAAAACAGGAAGCTTTCCATGATCCGTTCTTCCACTCTTCTCTCGCCCGCTGTCGTTGTCTCCGCAGCCCTTGCCCTCGCCGCGTGCGCGGGTTCGGCCAACGCCGAAGACTTCATCATCACCGTTTCCGGTACTTACCAGTCGTTCTTCAACGACGGGTTCAACTTTGATGGGACCAACACCACCCCGCTTGCCCCGCTCTACGACATCCCGCGGCTCACCGGCGGCACGATCAGCGCCAGCTATCGATTCTCCGCGGTCACCAATCCGCCTGCGGGATCCTTTACCAGCTACGACTTCGCCGCGCCGGCGGGGATGACGTACGAACTCTTCGATGCCATGGGCGCTCTCGTGCACAGCGGGACCTCACCGTCGGACGCATTCGCTTTCGTGTTCAACAACAGCGCATCACCGAGCGGCATGGAAGACGGCGTCAGCTTGTTCAGCTTCGTCAATACCGTGACCGGCCTGACCGCGCCCGCGCCGCTCTACTCCCCCAGCGGAGAACTCGGTGCTCTTCAATCTGCCATGCTCTTCTCAGGCAGCGTGACCCCCGGCACCAACTACCTCACCGACCTCTCGCTCCCGCTCGATGCCGCAACGTACTTGAGCTTTCCCAACAGCCGTGTGCGTGTTGGCGCGTTCTTTGGCGATGGTGATTTCCTTGACCAAGCCGATCCGTTTCAGTACGTCGAAACGAGTGTCAGCTACTCGATCACTAGCGTTTCGATCTCACAGATCCCCACCCCCGGCGCGGCGTCGGTCCTCGCCCTTGGCGGGCTGGTCGCCAGACGCCGCCGTCGGCGCTGAGTGCAGCTCTCCGCAACCAACTACGAGCCTGGGTGGCCACCGCCGCTCGGGTTCATTTCTCTTGCCAGCTACGCATTGGTAAACGTGCGGTGATGCGAATCAGCGTACTTTTCCTAGGCGATCAACGTTTCGATCTTCTCGATGTTGCCCTGCTCACGATTAAAGATTTGCCTGCGGCCTCCTTGCCGCACCCGTTGTCACCGATCTGCCTGCATCGCGTAACCCATGCATGCGCCGTCCGCGAATGGAAAGTGGCGGGAATGCTTATGAGTTGTTCTTTGCGGAGTGAAGTATTTCAATCGGCGCAGTGAGTATCGGGGTCGCTGGGCGACTTGGATGGCACTTGCATGGGGTTTTCAGGGCACGCGCGGGGAGGCGGCGCTTGATCGCTTGCGCGATCAACTCGTTGGCACCGGCGTGACTGACGGGCGGGGGCAACGCGGCGCGATTGGGTTCACACCTGGTGGAGCCTTTGATCGCTCCCTGATCACAGAGTTGGCCAAGGCTCGCGTTGCGGCGGGCTTTGGCTGTTCGCATCCATGATCACTGCTTCCCGACCGTGTCGCCAACATGACAGGAACTGATGCTCGGGATCGGGCGTGGCCGCCTGGGGTTTATGCGTCGGGAGGATGGAGTGCTCGGGGCGGAACGACCGCCTTTGAGTTCCTATCCGTGCGACGCGAACCTACCGAGGAACGCCTGAGACGAGCACCGAACCTGATCAAGGCTGGCGACGGAAGTAGTATGACAAGGCGGGGCGGGAATGCAAGGGGGAACGGGGCAAGGACCGGGAAGTTGCGCGCGCTGCGGGATGTTGGGGTTACTTTGGTGCGACGCGAAGGCCGCCGCCGGGGTCTTTGGCTGGCTGGAGTGTCTCACTGGATGCGCCCTGGAACTCGAGCGTGCGCTGTTGTTTCTGGGTTTCTTCCTGTTCGATGGTTTTGTAGGCCTGTTCGAGGGCTTGTTCGGCCACGACTGCGGCTTCGGGCGGGGGTGGAGTTTGATTCCTGAAATACACAAGAACGGCTGCGGCGACAAGCAAGGCGGCGCCAGCGACGAGCAGCAGGAGTTTTTTCTGATTGGTCTTTGGAGCAGTTTTACTCTGGGCTTTGGAGTTGTCCAACATCGATATTGGTTCCTTACGAAAAAAAGAAAGACTCCACGCGGATGCGCGGAGCCTGAACTGCTACGGAGAGTTTATTATACTAGCGAATATCGATGCCTTTGATGCCGTTTCGCGTGGACCAGAAGTAGGCGGGTCCGTTGTATTTGTGATTGTACGTTGGGTAGTACGTGCCGGGCTGGGATCCACCGAAGAAGTCGTCCAGTTCCGCTTGGATGAGATTGCTGCCTGGCCAAGTACCCGAGGGCGCATCCAGTTTCAACGGATCGGGGGTGCCAGTCGGGAGATTGGTATCCTGGATGATGTCGCGCATCTGGAGTGATCGTGCGCTGCCATCGCAGAGGCCAGCCTGAATTTCTGACTGGCTATTGAACCACATCGGACGATCTTTCTTGAGATAGTCCTGGCCTTCGAAGAGCATGACCTTGCGGGATGCCGCGAGCACATCGGTGAAGCGGTTGCGCTTGATTAACCAGCCGTTTGCTACGTTGGCGGTCGATCTTGATGCGGCGGAAAATCGAGTGGGATTCTGCCACATCGTGGGCGAGTACCAGTAGGAACTGGGGAAGATCCAATTTAGGTCACCCTGAGCACCTTCGCCGGTGTAGAACTTGACGAAGTTTGTGAGGGCATAGTCACCAGGAGCGAAGTTTGACTTGAGGCGAGATGAGGCTTCGCTGTCTCCGTAGAACATGTGAGCGAGCCAGTGATAGCCGTAGGTTTCAGTACCACTACTACTTTGGTTGCCGGTGCCATAGTCCCAGCCATACGACCCGAAGGGATGGTTGTTGCGTGCCGCGATTCCAACTGGCTCCAGCACTACTGCGCGCTCGTCCCAGCCACCATTGGGAGGGACGGTGCGGGCAACATGGAAGGGATTGAGCAACTCTTCCTTGTTGTCGGTGCTGTAGACGGCCATGTAGTTGTAGTTGTTGTGCAGGTTGGAAAGGCTCACGACTCTCCAGCCCGAAAGCCTTGCCTTTCCGATCGCAGGCAGGAGCAGGCTGATGAGGACCGCGATCACGCCAATCACTACTAGCAACTCGATGAGCGTGAAGGCACGGGGCTTGGGGGGATGGGTAGGGGG
>CAYRPC010000056.1:0-17450 GCA_964425995.1 uncultured Phycisphaeraceae bacterium | reverse complement strand
CCCCCGCCCCCGCCAAGCCTGAAAGCCCAAGCAGAAGCAAGGGGAGCGAACGTGAGACGGCGGAGAGAGAAACGCTGGATGTCTTGGCGCGCATGCGACATTGGTTGATCGCCATAGTAAAGCGTTTCATTTTTTCTCTGGTATCTCGGCGCGGGCCAGGAACGCACGGACCTCTTTGGCTGGAATAACGAATGAGATGTTTTCCAGGCCAGGGCCTACGAGCTTTGACGAAACCAGGCCAAGCCACTGGCCGTTTGCGTCCAATGCTGGACCGCCCGAATTGCCAGGCGACACGGCAGCATCGATCTGCAGCAACTCAAACTGACCGACTTCGCCCGCGATGCGCGTGCCGGAAACGACGCCTTCAGTCAGCGTCCAACCCAGGCCCACAGGATGCCCGATGACGAACACGGCGCTGCCGATCCGGGGCGTCCTGCTCGACATGACCATCTTGGCGGGAAACCACTTGATGTCGGCCTGATCGGCGCTCAGAAGAGCGAGATCGTGCGGCACTTCGCTGCGAAGGATGCTGGCGTGGAAGACGGTGCCATGGTTGGTTTCGACAGCGACTTCGCTGTCGGTGCCGACAACGTGGGCGTTGGTGACGATGCGACCTTGTCCAACAACCAGTCCCGTGCCGATTCCGGTGCTCGAACGAATTCGAACGACCGAGCCGCGATTTGTTTCATACAGCACACAGACGGGACAATCGTCTGGAGCCTTGACGACCATGTGAATGCCATCCGCGCTGCGATGCGCATCCGTGCTCACAAGGGTTGGACGGACTGCGTCCTTTGAAGATGCTGCGCACCCTGCGAGTCCGAGGCAAAGCGAGAGGACGGCACCCGGTCCCACACATGCTACTCCAGCAAGAAAGTTCAGGCTCTTGAGAATGCGAATGCTTGGCGTTAAGACTGATTGGCAGGTAAGCATTCATTATTATTGCCGGGGTCTATTCATGGTGTCGTGGATAAATCCAAGGGGCAACCTAACAGGCGAGAACCCGAAGTCTGTAGCAATTGCGGGCGGAGGTGTGAGTGCTGATGGCGGGAGACTACAGGTCATGGCTGGGCTGCGTGGATCATTGTGGATGGTGCTTGCGCTCTTCTTCACGCGCGATCCGAGTGCCCCCATACATACGACTTCCCTCTGCGATCCCTGTGTGAAATCCCAACTATTGGCAGAAATGGATCGACCGGGACGCCAGCCCCGATCCGTTCTAGAATGCTCCCTTGGTTGTTGGTCATCTTGGATTGAAATTCTCGCTGCATTCCCGCTTTGACACCACAAAAACGCTTCATACCAGGTAGTTTCTGCAACAGCATCCATGCTCGTGTTTAGGTCCGGTAGTCTTCGAAACGCCCGACTACTCATTGATGTTGTTCCTGTTGTTCATGCTTGACAAGGAAATCGCTCAGTGCCTACCGCCGTGATCAGTGATGTCCATGCCAATGCCGCGGCTCTCAAGGTTGTGCTCGCCGACATCGCTGCGCGGGGTCTCTCGCGGATCATTTGTCTCGGAGACACGGTGGGCTATGGCCCTGATCCTCTGGAATGCGTCGATCTCGTTCGCGAGCGCTGCGCCTGGTGCCTGATGGGCAACCACGACTACGGCGTGCTCTACGAACCAACCAACTTCAACCCCGCTGCGGAAATGGCAGCCTTCTGGACGCGGGATCAATTTGACCTTGAGCCCAACGATGCCCTTCGCGCCGAGCGGTACAAGTTTCTCAACCAACTCAAGGTGCGAGTGGCCGAACGCATCGGTCCCAACGGCGCTGAGCCGGCCTCCAACGGCAACGGCGCAGAGATTCCCGCCGACGGCCCGCGCGTTCCTCTCCTGGCTGTCCACGGCTCGCCCCGCAAGCCCATCAACGAATACATCTTTCCCGAAGACGCGACCAACAACGCCGACAAGATGGAAAGCATTTTTGATCGCATCCCGCAAATTTGCATGGTCGGGCACACACACGTCCCGGGTGTCTTCACCGATGAGCCGGACTTCTATCCGCCCACTGAACTGGGTGAGCATGGTTACAGTTTCCAGCCCGTCGAAAAGGCCGTGATCAATGTTGGCAGTGTCGGTCAGCCCCGGGACGGCGACCCGCGGGCCAGTTACGTCGTGCTGCATGCCGACCGAGTTGAGTTTGTGCGCCTTGCGTACGACGTCGAGAGCACTGCCAAGAAGATCAAGTCGATCCCGAAACTTCCAGAATACAACGCGGATCGCCTGTATGTTGGTCGGTGAACCGCAGGCATCAAGTATTCGATGTCAAGCATCATATCAATGATGTTTCCATCAACTGAAATATCTCGTGCGTGATGCCTAGCGGGTGATGTTTTGTGGCTGTGCTTTTTCCGCAAACCAGTGCTCGTGCATGAGGCGGATCAGGATCATCGCGAGGATGCAGCCAACCATGTTGCTGACCAGGTCCCAGCCGGTATTTTCAAAGCCGCCAACGTTGGTATGTGGCATGATGCGGGTGGCGATGAACTCAATCACTTCGTTGACGCCGCCGCAGCCCATGCCGATGAGGCCAGCGGCGAGCAGGGGGCCAAAGGTTGGCTTCAGCGCGTGCTTGCTCGCAACATAGATTCCCCGCCACGCAGCGAGAGAACTCATGAAGAAGCCCAGAGCATGTACGAACTGGTCGTAGCGTGGGAGCCAAGGTGCGAGGCGGACGTTGTAGAGAGAGTAATTGGTCATGCCGGTGTCGACGATTTCCTTGGGCACGCGGATCATGCCTCCGGCAAGGTGCAGGATGAGCCAGACCATCAGGCCCCAGAGGACAAAGAGCGGCAGGCGGACCCGCCGGTCCAGGATGAGAATGCCGAGCATGATGGCGATGAGGGTGGAGCCGTAGTAGAGGAACTCGAAGTTCCGCTGCACGATGGCTAGACCCATGCCGCCAAGGACGAAGAGCGAGGCAAGGGCGATGAGGATTTTGCGCTGGCGGTCCATTTGGGAGGAGACGCAAGGGGCGTGCCATGGTGGGAGTTCGGCATTCGTGGTTCGGTATTCGTGATTTGGTGTTTGGGTTTGTGATTGGTGTTTGCCCACGTTTGCGATGAATGCCCGGCCGCGAATGGCGAATGCTGCTCTGTCCAACACTCTTCCGTCCCGGCAGTCCAATATGCTCGTAGGATTCATCAATGTCCCACTACGACACGTACACGTCTCCGCTTGCCAGTCGCAACGCCAGTGAGGCGATGCTGCGGCTCTGGTCGCCCCGTCACAAGTTCAATATGTGGCGGCGGATATGGCTGGCCGTGGCGGAGGCGCAGCATGAACTGACAAGTGGACCTTCGGTAAGTGGTACGGGCGGCGACGGCTATGCCACCCAGGGCCAGCCGCTGGTCAGCAAAGAACAAGTCGAAGAACTTCGAGCGGTCGTGAATCGCTCCGGCGGCATCAGGGATGAGGAAATCGAACTAGCGGAGCAGTACGAGCGGGAGTTGCGGCATGACGTGATGGCGCATGTACACACGCTTGGGGACTCGTGCCCGAAGGCGAAGGGGATTATTCATCTGGGGATGACGAGTCAGGATGTGGTGTGCAACGCGGATCTGAACATTCTGTTCGCGACGCTGCGACTCATCGAGGCCAAGACAGTCCGGGTTGTTGACGCGTATGCCACGTGTGCGCAGCGTTACGCGAGGGTGCCCGCACTTGGATTCACCCATTATCAACCCGCACAGCCCGTGACAGTTGGTCGGCGTTGCGCGTTGTGGGCACACGACCTACTCCTGACTCAAGCGCGCATCAATACAACAATCTCATCCCTGCGGCTTCGCGGTCTTCGTGGCGCAACTGGAACGCAGGCTTCGTTTGATGCGCTGCTGGGCAAGAAGTTGGAATCAGGCCCAAGTGCTTTCGAGCACAAGGCGATGCAACGATTGTGGGCGGATCCGCTGCTTGAGCGTGCGTATGAAGTGACTGGCCAAACCTACCCGCGTGTTGTAGATACTTTTATTCTCGCCGATCTCGCATCGGTTGCCGCGGTCCTTCACAAGATCGCCACCGACATCCGCCTGCTCTGCAACCGAAAAGAACTAGACGAGCCTTTCGAAACCAGGCAAGTCGGCTCTTCGGCGATGCCTTACAAACGCAATCCGATGCGATGCGAGCGGATTTGCGGCTTGGCGCGGTTTGTGATGAACCTTGTCGGCAACGCCTATGACACCGCCGCGACGCAGTGGCTGGAGCGCACGCTGGATGACTCCTCGAATCGACGACTGAGCCTCCCCGAGGCGTTTCTTGCGTTGGACGGTGCGCTCGACATCATGCACAACGTTGCGAGTGGATTGATTGTGCACGAAGCTATGGTCCGCAAGAATCTGATGGCGGAGTTGCCATTTATGGCGACGGAAAATATACTGATGGAGTGTGTGAAGTTGTATGTTGGATTTGCAATTGGTGTACAACAGGATAGTGCTGTGGGTACCCCCTCGCTCCGCGAGGGGAACATGTTGCAAGGGCAAGTTAGCGGGAAGGAAAAGCTCCCCTCGCGGAGCGAGGGGGTACCCAAGGGAGTACCCATGGAAGTACTCGGAGGCGGCGATCGCCAGGTGTATCACGAACTGATCCGGCAACACGCGCAAGCCGCTGGCATGAGAGTCAAGCAGGAAGGGCTCGACAACGACCTGCTCGAACGGCTCAAGGCCGACAAGCACTTCTGGAGCATCAAGCGAGGCGGACCTTTGCGCGAGGAACTGGACTGGGAGGGCGTGATGGATCCGATGAAGTACATTGGCCGCAGCATTGAACAGACGGAGCGATTCATCAAGGACGTGGTGAATCCGCTGCGCGAGCAGCATAAGGACGAGTTGGCGAATCTTGAAGAGAGCGCACCCAAGGTGTGATGCGCGAACGTGACGATGTGCAGTTTGTCGGTTTGTCTGAACAGAATGCGGACACGCTGGGAGCGATCAATGAGCAAGGCTGGTTTCAAGTTTGGCGATCACACGTTCCTTGATCCCGCAGAGACCGGACCGATGTCGCGGTTCTCGGCGAAGAAGCGGCAGATTCTGGGCGCGCCCTGCCCTTCGTATCTCGACGGTATTGTGCGGGAAGCAACCAAAAATTCACCAGCAGCCAAGGACCTCTTCGAGGGCAAGTTCTGTGGCCACGACGAGCCCACGATGACGATCTTTGACATCGTGATCGATGGCAAGGACCAGATCGATATTACCGGATTTGCCGACGAAGAAACCGAGGAAGGTGGCAACCTCATGGTCTTCCTCGCAAGGGCCTCGGGCAGCAAGGGCGATTGGCGCGTCCTGTTCCGGCGCGAGTGGGAGGAGAACCAGGCGACGCTCGAGGGCATCGAGCCTGAGTTTCTCAGTGACGAAGAAGTCGCCGAACTCGAGCCGGACATCGTGACCGTACGGGTCGCGGTCGGCTTTGAGTATCCCTGCGATGCGCAATCTCGCGACGAGGTCTCTTGGATCACGATCGATATCTTGGATCCTGAGACCAACCAGCCAGCCTGTGTGGTCAATGCTGAGTTAGTGTGAAGCGTCGCCCGTCTTGACCCGTATTGGCCCGTCGTTGCCCAAAGTGGGCCACTCCTCAGCACAAGTTTTTGCTGGTCTCACGCGTGTGGTTGTGCGGACTGAATCGCCTGGGGGAGTCACTCCTGCAATCAATTCCCCCGATCAACTTGCCAACCGCTTGCAGGCGTGCATGTTGTAGCCATGCGTCGGGCACTGCTTTGCATCACATCCCGCAAAAAAGCCAGCGATGGGCCAGGGCGGTCGGTTCGTGTCTTGATCGATCGTTCTGGCGTGGTCTTTGAGCCGCCCGAATCCTGGCTTCGACGCATCATCAACTCCATCCACGTACTGGATCCGCACCGAGATGCAACCGGAGTCGAAACGCTCGTCTCATGGGCATATCCCATGCACCTGACCAAGGCCCGGCGTGGTCACTTGTGGCGAGTGTTGCAACAACTGCGAACCGACATGCAAGTATCCGTTCGAGGCCGCACTCGCCTTGCGGTGCGACTGCTGCTGGGATTGTCGGTTGCCGCTTATGGTGGATTGATGGTCATGCCATCGGCTCAGCACGATGCTGCGCTGGGTGCGGTGCTGTCGGTTGCGGGCCTGTTCCTAGGCCTTGCAGCCTTGACTCTGCCGCGCGTGCTGCAGCCCTGCTGGCAGGAGCGTCGCAGAATTATTCTGGGGCATGGCCGCTGCCCTTGCTGCCTCGCAGAAGTCTGCCTGAAGAATCAGCGTGCTGGGGTTGTAACCTGCGACACTTGTTCGAGCACGTGGGCGGCCTGGGAATTGCCCGACCCAGGTGTTTCGACGGCCGTGTCGCGCTGCGCAGCGTGCGCGTATGACACACATGCGACTGCGGGAGCGTGTCCTGAGTGTGGCAGCGGACAGCCATCGCGTCGGGTCGCGTAGCAGTTCTACTGTCGCCCATGGCCATGCTCGATTCCATCACCGCGGGCGAAAGTCATGGCCCCGGTCTCGTCGTCACCACTTCCGGCATTCCTGCGGGTCTGCCTGTTGATATCGACTTTATCAACGCCGAGCTCGCCCGTCGCCAAGGTGGCTACGGGCGAGGCGGTCGCATGGGCATCGAGGACGACAAGGTCGAGGTGCTGACGGGTGTGCGTCGCGGCCTCGCGACCGGTGCGCCGATTGTCTTCCTCATCCGCAACAAAGATTCTCGTCTTGATGACCTGAAGAAAACTCCGCCCATTCACCGGCCCCGCCCCGGGCACGCGGACCTTGCGGGCAGCATCAAGTGGCTCACGACGGATTGTCGCGACACGCTCGAACGAGCAAGCGCGCGCGAGACCGCCGCACGCGTGGCTGCCGGAGCTCTCGCACGATGTTTCCTCAGAGAGTTCGGGATCGAGAGTTTCGGCCTTGTTCGCTCGATTTTCTCCTCGGCAACCAACGCAATCATCACGAGCGAGAACTGGCAGCAGATGAAGACACTTCGAGATGCGAGCGAAACCTACTGCCCCGATCCTGGCGCAACACTGGAACAGCACCAGCTGATCCGCAATGCCAAACTCTCTAAAGATACCGTTGGCGGCATGGTTGAGTGTCATGTTTTCAACCTGCCGATCGGCATTGGCAGCAGCATGGATTGGCGCGACAAGTTGGATGCCAGGCTGGCCTACGCCGTCATGGGCATACAGGCGTTCAAAGGCGTTGAAATAGGCCTCGGATTTGAAGCCACCAAGCGCATGGGAAGCGCTGTACATGATCCCATTCGCTATGACCCTGCGCAGCGCGACACCAACACGCTTGGCTTCATACGCGACACCAACAACGCTGGGGGCACCGAAGGCGGCATGACCAATGGTCAGCCCGTTGTTGTGCGTGCCGCGATGAAGCCGATCTCGACGATCCTCAAGGGACTGCCCAGCGTTGACCTCAATACCAAAGAGGCTCAGCAGAGCCAGTACGAGCGAAGCGACATCTGCGCTGTCTCTGCGGCCAGCGTAGTGCTGGAAAATGTGGTTGCCTTCGAGGTTGCGCGTGCTATGCGAGTCAAGTTTGGTGGGGACTCGATGCCAGAGGTGCGTGCCCAGGCACACGCATACCTCAAACTCGCCAGACTCCTCCCCCTGGACCCGCCAACCTCGACCCTCGCGTAGTGCCAGTGCAAACATGTAGCCCGATGGTCAGGGTGCGCTTGAATTCACGAGTTGCATCAGCCTTTAGTCATCATCCCACCAAACCCACATTCTACTGCGGTTTCCCCAAGTGCCGAATGAAAAACTCCGCCATACGGACGTTGATCGCCTTGACCAACGCTGGCTGTGTCACCATGTGCGTCTGACCTGAGAGTGGCATGAACTCATAGGAATTTCCCGCTCGTGTCAGCGCATCCGCCATCTTGATGCTGTGCGTGAAGTACACGTTATCATCCGCAGTGCCATGAATAATCAGCAGCGGCACCGAGAGGTCTTTGCAGTATGTCAGCACGTTGCTCGCGTCATAGCCCACCTGATTGCCAGCGATGCCATCGGACAACTGCTCTTTCGGAACCGGCATGCCCAGGTACCGCTCCGTGTAATGGGTGTCATAGTCGCGCCAATCCGTGACCGGCGCACCGGCAATGCCAGCCTTGAAGACATCGGGCCGACGCATCGTGGCCATCGCGGCGAAGTAGCCACCATAACTCCAACCCGATACCCCAACACGATTGCGATCCATTTCCGGAAACTTATCACAGAGCGCGAGGATCGCATTGCATTGATCCTGGAGCGATACCTCGATCATGTCATTCTTGATCGCTCGCTCCCAAGCCCGCCCGCGCCGTGGCGTGCCTCGCCCATCAATGGTGACAACGATAAACCCCTGATCCGCGAACCACTGATGCAGCAGATATGCCCGACGATTTGCATTGACGGTGTTGACGCCTGGGCCGGTATAGGCGAAGTTCAAAACCGGGTACTTCTTCGAGGGATCAAAATCAAGCGGGCGAATGATCGCGGCGTGAATTGCAGTTGCTGAAACTGAAATTGCAGAAGCCAGGTCGACCTTGGCGAACTCCAAGCGGTGCGAAAGAGGTGGAACCTCGCTCTTGTCTTGAAGTGTGCCGATGACCTTGTCCTGTTGCATGACCTCCCATCGCGGGTTCTGATCGATGGAAGAGACGGTGCGAATCCAGATTGAGAGGCTCTTGTCGATGATCGCGCCGACCTGCGACGACTCGCCAAAGCAACCCGGCTCGCGGGGCTCTGCATTGCTTGCAGCGATCGGTACTGCGATCACGGACAATCCAGGATTGTGGAACGCATCAGATAAGTAGACCTCGCCCGCCACCTCGTCGACACCCAGAATACCAGTCAATGCGAAGGCATTCCGTAGTATGGTGCGCTCGCGCTGCCCGGTTGGGCTGCGATGTTCAAGTGTCCAACGTGTAACTTGCATGCCATCGGTGGGGCTGCTCTCGGGCTGCTCAGTCATCCATAGAAACGATCCGTCCTTCAAGAAAATTGGCACATCATCCTGAATGTTGATCCACGTCTCATCCCGCTCACGCAGCAATTCCCGCGCTGCTCCTGTCTTGGCATCCACCGCGTACAGTACCTGCTCGGTCTGTGTCCGATTTTGCACAAGTACCGTCATTGGCCCGTGCTTTTCCCATACCACTTTGGCCAGATACGGATACTTTTTCCAATCGATCTGAACTTGCACAGGTTCGTGAAACTCGGTTGCATCTGTGGAATTGGTGCGACGATGCACCGCACCCACCCACAGCGACACATCCGCGTTCTTGGTTCCCGCGCGCGGGTAGGGCCATGACTGCGCGGGCTTTGCCGGGTCCGAGGCATCGGCTATCGTGAAAGTCTCAATGCCCGACGTATCCGTCCGCTGAAACGCGATCTGCGTGCTATCGGGGCTCCACCAGAATCCGTGCCTGCGCCCCATTTCTTCCTGGGCCACAAACTCCGCCTCGCCATGCGAGATCGTGCCGCCCGCCCCGCGAGTCAGTTGGGATTGGGTACCGCTCGCGATGTCTGAGACATAAATCTCGCCATCCCGCACTGCGGCAAGCAACGTGCCATCGGGAGAAAACTGCGGATCAATCGGCGATCCGGCCTCGCTCTTGAGTTCGAGTATGTCTTGTGCCCCGCCGACTGCGCTCGCATAGTCCACAATGAATAGTCGCCCGCTCAGCGGCACGAGCAGTCGCTTGCCGTCATCAGACAACTGATAACTTGCAATGCCACGGCTGCTCATGCGCATCCGCTCGCGCCGTGCCAGTTCTTCTGTAGTGAGTTGTTCGTCCTTGCCCCCAAGCAGTTGCTCCGCCGAAAGCAGTAGTTTTTCCTGCTTGGTCGAGACGTCGAACATCCAGAGATCCTGCCGAAAACTGCGACCATTTTCCGAGCGGAGAAAGAGCACCGCAGCCGCGTCGGGCGTGATGGAGATCGCAGCGGGCTGTCCGAGTCGAAACCGATTGGTGGCTGCAAACTGCTCGAGGAACTCCACGTTGCGCAGTGAGGGGGCTGGCTGCGCGAGCGCGGGATACGCAACCAAGAAACTGATGATGAGACCAACGATGAGTGCAACGCTCTGGGTCATGGGGTGGCCAAGCGACTGGTCAGAATGGTATTGTAGATTCACACGCGTTGGTGGTGAGAGGAGTTCAGCCATGTCGCAGAGTAGACCAAGCCCACCTAGACCCACAAGTGCGCAGAAACAAGGTGCATCGGACCCTGCCCAACCGGCGAAGGGATGTCTATGAACTTGCGAGGTCTTGTTATCAATGTGTCCCCCGTGCCTGCGGTCTTGGTCTGGCTGTGTCTTGTGGGCTGCCAAGCCGACACTACCAACGATGCTCTCACCCACGACGTTCCTACGAGCAACATCCGAGCCAGCGACGGCGAAGTAGCGGTCCCGCTGGAAGATTCAGCAACCAACGCAGTCGCGTCCGCACCTGTCCAGACCACGTTGGACAACTCGTCGACGGTTATTGCTTTACCCGCTGCTGGAGAGACCATCCGTCTTGCGGGTGATGCTTTGATCATCGCCCAACCAGTCCGCGTCAAACGCAAGCAGGAGGTCAGCACCTTCTACCGCTGCGGCGAGTATGTTGTCAACGAAAATCTGCCCGTGGGATATCCCGCGCCAACGCCCCCAGGCGTGATCGAACTCAAAGGCTATCCCTCGGTGCGCCGTGCGGAGTATCGTGGCGGCAAGGGCCCCAACGAAAGCGCGGCCAATCGCGGCTTCTGGCCGCTCTTCATGCACATCCAACGCCGAGACATCGCCATGACTAGTCCGGTTGAGATGGATTATCGCGGCATGCAGATTCCCGATGGCGAACCGACGACGAATGCAAACCAATCTTCCACATCCGATGCAACCTGGACTATGTCCTTCCTGTACCGCAATCCCGAACTTGGCCCGGTAGGTGAAGATGGAAAGGTCCTTGTGCTCGATGCACAGCCTGTCACCGTGATCGCCGTGGGCATGACCGGCTCTCCCTCACGCCGAGTCGTCGAAGAAGGCACGACCAAGCTCCGCGAGTTTTTGGCAACACAAACAACCTGGGAAGCCGCGGGCGACGTGCGCGGTCTGTTCTACAACGGCCCGGATGTCTCAGAAAACCGGAAGTGGTCGGAGATTCAAGTTCCGGTCAAGCCTCGTCGGGACTAACCGCGAAGACTGGACGCTGATCTTCATATCAAACCCGCGGCATGAGTTATTGCGCGTACGCTCAATCTTTGATGCACAACGTCGAACTCAAGGCAGAGTTACGCGATCTTGCCCTCGCCCGCGGCATATGCAAGGCCCTGGGTGCGACATATATCCATCAGTTCGGACAGGTCGATACTTACTACCGGATTCCCCAAGGCCGGCTGAAGCGTCGCGAAACCGAAGGTGAGCCGATCGAGTACATCTTCTATGAACGCCCCAATCGAGCCGCACCCAAACTCAGCAACTTCACCATTTTTTCCGCCGAGCAGGCTCTCGAACGCTACGGCCAGCAACCCCTGCCGATCTTCGTCGTGGTGCGTAAGCACCGCGAGTTGTGGATGGCGGGCAACGTGCGAATTCACCTTGATTCAGTCGCGCGACTGGGCACGTTCATTGAGTTTGAATCACTGGTCTCACGCGATCACAGCGTTGCCTGCGGGCACGAAGCCCTGGCCCAACTCCGCAAGGACTTTGGCCCAGTCATGGGCGAACTGATCGACTGCAGTTACGCCGACTTACTCGAACGCGAGTTTGGCGAGCATGTCCAAACCGGCCCCGCCGCCCTGCCGCCCGGCCATCGCCCCGGCCCCGCGCCAGGCCTCCACCCCGGGTCCGAAGGTTGATCGAGTGCGAGCGACGCTGTCGCAGAAGGTTGTCAGCGAGTGGGGCTTTGCCGGTCGGTTCAAAGTCCTTTAATCACTCTCACTCACGACTTGCACGCGCGATCTCTCCTGAACGCGATCTATCTCCAACTCACTTCATCGACTCCAAACTACCAATCGCTGCGTCGAGCGTCAGCAACGTCATCACTGATGCTTCCAAACTCTGCCGATTGTCCCATGGCGCATTGCGCACGCCCCACATCGCCTTCTCGGGCCTGGGCGTGTTCCACAAGCACGCCTCGTCCATCGTGAGTTGACGCAGGAACCGCAGGCTGGTCGCAAGCCGCACCACCTCGTTCATCCGCTCTTGCGGAGGAGTGAAACGAGCATCGCCCAGCATGCACGCAAGAAACGAAATCGGTCGGGCAGTCTGCCACCCCAGCGACCGACGCGCATCGACGCCCGTGCCAAAGAGCAGGGCTCCCTCTAGGTCCCTTCCCTCCGCGATTGCAACCTCTCCGGCTATCTGCCGCTGCCACAAAAGCGAGCGCATCTCGCGCAGCACCGCAGCCCCAGCCACCTCCGTGCTATCACCCAATTCTGCGGCTGACAGTCCAAGCCAGGGCATATGCGTGACCAACGCACCGGGCTGTCCCGACGCGAGCAGTTGCTCCACCGTGCGCCGGGCCAGCATCCCCTCGCTCGTGCTGCGCCAGTTGTCTCCGAGCGTGCTCGCGTATCGCACCATTGCCAGAGCGATAAGGGCACGAGCCGATTCTGGTACTTCCTTGGTCCATGTGCCATCGGGCCTGTGCGCCTGCGATGCCACTTGGAAGCAGTTGAAGAAGAGCGTGGGCCACTGCTTGAGCAGCATCTCGCGATCCTCTGCTTCCAACGCCAGGCTCGCAAGCAACAGACTTGCGTTGGCAACATGATCCACGCGCTGCTCACCGATTGGCCCTCCGATCGGCTCATTCTCGATCAAATCCCGCACTAGCCCCGCCGCAACGTGCGAGTCTGATGAAGCCAGCGCGTATGCCAGCAGCAGCGCCTGCGAGCGGCTTGCCTCGTCCAGCACACGATCAAGCACCGGCGCGTAGGTCGCATCAACCACCAGCCAGTGTCGCTCTCCCTCGCGAATCTCGCGCACTCGGGAGCGCAGATGCGCGCGCAGTTTCTCCCGCCAATCTTGCATCGATGCCAGCGTGATCGCTGAGCCGGGCACAAGCGCCCCGCCCCGCGTCAACGTCACTGGCGCGCCCCCCTTCGAGAGTTCAACAGCATGCTCCACGCGAAATCGCTCGAACTTCCATCCTGCCTTGATGAGATCACCGACTTCTTTGCCCGGCACCCCAGGCATCGCTGCCGCAGGATCATTGACTGCTTCGCTGATGGCACTCAGCAGCGCCTGCGCGGGCGTTTGCCCGCCACCACTGGAGCCAGCCCGAGATGTCATCTCGCTGGGAAATATGGCGATAGCACTTCCATTGGGAGGCGTGACAATGAGACCCTCAAGCCCCGACCGCACATCCCAGTCAACTGCGGCAAAGGTGGTGAGTTCGAGTGAAGTGGCTGGTTGTGCAAGTTCAAGACTGACCAGAGCATTCTCAACGACCTGGGCCTGGGCCTGTCGTTGCAGCGAATCACCAGCCAATGGCAATGCCGACAGCGCATCTTCGCGAGCCGCGGCCAGCGCTTTGTGCCAATCACCACGAGTTGCACGCCCGATCGTGCGGCCCTGCGAGAGCAGTTGCAGATGTATGCGCGGGGCGTCGGAGGCGGCGATGGGGTCCTCCGCGTCGGCTTTTGTTGAATTGCGTAGCAGTTGCAGAACCTGGCTCGCACTCATGGGCGGTGGCGAAGAGTGATGATTGTCTTGATGTGAAGACTGGGTCTGCGCAGACCCTGTCTTGGCTATGAAAACCACGAGCATGCACAGCAGCACATGGCAGGGTCGGGAAAAGGTGTATCTGCGTGGTCGAGGCTGTAGGGGCATGCTTGGTCCTAGAAGCAAAGGCTTCATGATGCAGCGAATTGTGGACGTGGCTGCAGAGTGAAAGCCATGGGCAGTCGCTGCGTCGTCTTGCGAACCACGCTCCCAGTTCGTGCAACGCCTGAGATTGTTGCCACGATGGAACGTGTCGTTGTTCGAACGCCACGGCACGTCAGGCGCGGCACACGAATTATTCGTCCTAGAACATGATAACCGCATTCTCGCGCTTGGAGAACGGGCATGGTCGTGGTAAACTCTTCTGTTGTTCTTGGCTTGTGGGTTTGGCATGCGAGTTGAACTATGAAGAGTGTCGGCACCAGTTTGGAGCCGGTCGTGTTGGAAGAGGAGACTCCCATGTTGGGAGCAGCCCAGCCAGCCAACCCAGCGATCACCCTTGCAACAGAACTGCAAGGTGTCGTCGGGACAATTCAAGACGAGGCATTTATGTCCCTGCTCATGGCAATCAACGATACCCGCAAGCGAGTAATCATCCTCTCATTGCTGAGTTTCCTCGCGATGTGCTGAAGAAACTGAGCGAGCGAGCGAGCGGCCAGGTGGCCAGGTGGCCATGTCGTGAGTGGTGAGTGGCGGTGGGGGCAAAGGGCAGGCTTCACCCCGGCACCTTGGCTCGTACTGCTTTCAAGGCTTCCACGATAAATATACCGGCGAGGCCCAGCAGCAAGGTCGCGGCGATCGCATTGACGACGAGCGGCGACCATGTCCACCCGCTTTGAACAACCTCCCGAGCGCCCGCGAAGAGTTGCAGCAACAACGCACAGACCGTGATAGTCAGCACAAAGGCCATCGGCAGAGCAACATACCAGCAGCGTTTGCCGCTGCGTCGCAGCCAGACTGTAATGCCCAGCAGCGTCAGTGCTGCCAGCAATTGGTTGCTGCTTCCAAAGAGCGTCCAGAACAGCTGCCAAGCAGGCACCGAGCCTGACTTCTGGGAGGCCGGACCCAGCAGCAGCAGCAGCGGGATCGCCACCGTGACCAACGATGCCAGCATCCCCATCGCGCGGCTCTTGACTCCTGTCAGTTCGGTCAGCAGATATCGACCCAGGCGAGCCGAAACGTCGAGCGTGTCAAAGACAAAGGTGCTGAAAGCCATCGCACCAAAGGTCGCCGCGACCGTGAAGACCGGTGATCGCATCCACGTCCCATCCTGCAGGCTGGCTCGGTCAAAGAAACTGGTCAGGTACATCGCCAGGCCATCTCCATACAGCACGCCCGGAGCACGCCCACTGGATTGATCCTTCGAGACGATCATGATCGTGCTCAGCGCGACGACCGCGACCAAGCCCTCCAGCAGCATGGCCCCAAACCCGATCGCCTTGCAGTGCGATTCCTTGGCAATTTGCTTGCTGGTCGTGCCGCCACAGATCAGACCATGGAACCCCGAGCAGGCGCCGCACGCGATCGTGACAAACAGTAAAGGAAAGATCAGGCCGGTCATCGCTGGCGATCCTTCTCCGCCCGCGAAAAACGCGCTGTAACTCGCGGGCGATTCGAAGGCAGGACGCTTCACTTCAAAGCCGCCAAACAAAATACCCAGCACGCCCACCCCGCAGGCAATGTAGAGCATCCACCCGCCCAGATATCCACGAGGCTGCTGCAGCAGCCACACGGGCAGCAGCGATGCGACAAAGCAGTACGCGAGAATCGCACCATACCACAAGCGAATATCGGCGATGTTGAGGATGCCTGGGAACTGGCTGCCCACATAGACACACCCCAGCGTGGCGGGCACAAAGACCACGGTGTATAGCCACGAAGGCAACTTTCGAGAGAGCGCGGTCCAGCGTTGCAGCGTGCCCATCAACAGCGCAAGCGAGAGGTACAGCACGCTCGCCAGCGCAACGCTCCCGCCTTTGTTGATCGTCTCAGGACGCGCCAGCAATTCATCCGACAAGCCTCGGAATGTCTGGGCCGTCACATCGGTGAAGGCGATGATCACATACAGCAGCGCGATGTAGATGAACGCCGTCAGGACGATCCATGCCCGCTTGCCCAGATGTTCACGCGCGACTTGTGCGACCGAACTGGCTCCATGGCGAATCGAAGCCACCAACGCTGAAAAATCGTGAACCGCCCCAATGAAAATCACCCCGAAGATGATCCACAATAAACTTGGGCCCCATCCAAAAACACTGCACGCGGCAATCGGACCGACAATCGGCCCCGCCGCCGCGATGGCGGAGAAGTGCTGACCGAGCAAGTAAAATGGACGCGTGGGGATGAAGTCCACGCCGTCCTGCCTGGTCACTGCGGGCGTTGCTTGCTTGTCATCGAGGTTGAATTGGCGTGCGACGAACGAGCCGTACACGAAGTAGCCCAGGGTGAGGAGCGCCATCACGCAGACAGCGAGCAAGACGAGCATTGCTCAGCGTAGCGAAGACAGGGCAGCGAAGCCAAGAAGCCAAAGAAACCTGGAATCCTTACCGTCACGATGGCAATATATTGCTATTCCGGCAGGACATGAATCGCCCCAGGCGGCAGATGGGTTGCATCCGAAGTCAGCAGCAGCACGGTCGAAAGTAATTCCGCCAGCGTGGCTTCGCCCAACTCCCACATAGCCCGATGTTCAGCGCAAGCACCCAGCGGAATGACAACGCACGCAGCCACGCTTGCTCTAGGTGTGTTTCCACGCGGATCGACAAGGTGGCTCCTGTACAAGGTGGAAGAAACGCTGCATTGAGCATTCTCAAGGTTGAATCGCCGGGGTGGTCCATCAGCCCGCAATCGCACGCCTATGGACCAGGAGCCAATGGCCAGAATGCTGCTGGTGCCGCCGTGCAGCAGTGCGCGTGGTATGCGATGTTCCCGCAAGATCGCGCACGCGCCATCAAGCGCCAATCCCTTGCCCACGCAGCCCAGATCAAGCGATTGGCCAGCCCTCGAAAGTTGTGCGCCCTGCTGTTGAAGTTCGATCACATCATCCGCCCCGTCTGTGCGTGACTGCCAACACAGATCAAACGCACCGCGCGTGCCTTTGCGAAGTTGTTCCGCATATGCAAGCACGCTCCGAATTCGCGGATCAATCGGTAGCAATCGCCCTGTCCCTGCCCGACGCATCAGTTCACAGACCGTGCTCGTCGGCTCATACGCCGAGAGGGCTGCGTGCCACCACTGAATCTCCTCGATGATCGCCTCGCCAACCGCACGCAGTTGGGAATTGTTGATCTCGGCCACGTCGAGCACTAACTCGAACCGCGTTCCCATGGCCTGCGTTGCGAGGTGAAGTGGAGAGGACATGAGCGGAAGGTAGTGCAGGCATGCACGATTCGCAGAGAGCGCAGGAGACCCTGCGACCTCGCGTGAGCGTGGCTCGCTTCGTGAATCCCGCCGGGCTGGGAAGGGGGGGATGGAGTGGCCCGGCGGGTGCGAGTTGTCACGATCACGGCACAAGGGCGCGCGTTGGCCTTGGATCATCGCCATGATGTATCCTCGCCCAACGCTGGGCCTCCTGCGCTCTCTGCGAATGGTGCATGCAGACTCCGACCAAACGTCCACGCGACTGCTTCCACGCAGTTGGTTCTACGTTGTCGAAACGTCGCGATGGCTTGCGGGCACATCGCGACGCGAGAGATGACCAGGGAACGGGGCGGCGTGAGAGTCGGATCGGGGGCTTGTGTACAACCCGTCTTCCTCACAACGACCGCCCCGTACCCACG
>CAYRPC010000055.1:0-17491 GCA_964425995.1 uncultured Phycisphaeraceae bacterium | reverse complement strand
GGGTAAGAGGGGGGCGAGGCGAACGGGATCGGGGTTAGGCAGAGATGGCGGTCGGGTTGGTATCGCTCCAGTGCGATGAGTGCCGATGCAGACGTATCGTTGACCGCTCGTGGACTGCGGGCATGGCTCGACTTGCCTGTTGCAACGGGATGGCAAGGAATGGAAGGACGGAGGATTGAGCATCATGACGGATCGCAATGCCACTCACGCTCGGGCCCGCACGATTCTGATGGCGATGTTGCTTGTCGCAGGCACCGCCTGCTCGATTGCCTATGCCCAGAAGAAGGCAGAACTGGGTAAGCACGATCAAGCACAGCCAGAACAAGCAAAGCCATTGGAACCAGCCCCACCCCCTTCCGGCCCCGCCTCGGCTCGACCGATCGATACAAAGTCCGCCGTGGAACTGGCAAAGGAAAGGGCTCGGAAGGCACAGGAGGCCCGGGGTGCACGCAATCCTCAAGACGGCGTGCAGGGAGCACAGCAGGGCATGCCAGCGAACATGTTGCAGCCCAATCAGGGGGCAGGTGGGCCGGGGGCGGGGGGCAACAACGTTGTCTCACGTCCCGGCATAGGTCCAGCCCGAGCAATACCAGTCGTTCAGCCACTGGATCAGGCTCAAGTTGGGAACAAGGGTCTTCCGGGCGGCAATGCAGGTGCGGCAGAGAAAGGGATGGATGGGAATGCCGATGATCGCCAGTTCGACGCTGTTGAAGGTGACGATGAACTGATTACGCTTTCAGACTTTCGCGAACCGGTCCAGTTGACAACGCTCGTGGAACTGGTGGCGAGCACGCTCCAGATCAATATCAGTATCAAGGGTGACATTGCAGGAGCGGTCACTTTCAACGCCCCGGTGCCCGTCAAAAAGTCGGAGTTGATTGACCTGCTCGACATGCTCTTGGAGCAGCAAGGCTGGACGATCGTTAAGGATCGCTTTGGCCTGTACACGATTCTCCAGTCAGGCGAAGTTCGTCCTGCCTTTGCGACGGATCGTCCGACCACGCGGGTCTTCAGCACGCCAAACGTTCGGCCCAGTTCCCTCAAGCCCGCGATTGAAGCCCAATTGGGCGGCGGCGGGCAGCCCGGACAAGGCGGCGGGGGCCGCCAGTACACCTATCTTGATGAGTTGGGTGTGATCGTGGCGACCGATGTGCCGCGACGATTGTCTCAGTTGGAAGAGATCACGACTCAGTTGCTTAAGGAGTTCAACCGGATTTCGTACAGTCGGTTCGACTTGCGGCATATTTCAGCACCGGTGGCTCGCGAGCGAGCGCTCCAATTGGTGGGCCAACTGGCGCAGTCCAGCCCGCTGGGCCAGCAAGGGCAGGTTCAGCCCCAGCAGTTCAACCCGCAGGGCGGCGGTGCACAGAACAGTCTGAACAACATCGGCGACCGGTTGACAGTTGATGCCCAAGGTAACGCCTTGGTCTTTCGAGGTCGCACCGAGGAAATCCAGCACATTCGCCAGATTCTGAATCTCATCGATGTGCCCAACACCCTTGTGCCCAAGCAGTACTTCGCGGGCTCCGCAGCCCGCCAGATCGCGGACATTGCACGCGGCCAAGGTCTAGGCGAGGTGACAACCATCGATAGCATCAGTGATAGCAGCGCTGGTCAGGGTTTCGTGCCTGGTCGCAACTTCCAGCAACCAGGGCAGGCTGGCGGAGCGGCCAGCGCGTTCAGCGTGGGCGGGAGCGTGATGGTCGTCGATGAGCAGCGCGGCAACATCATTTACTACGCGACCCCGGAGCAACAAGGACGCCTCGATGCGCTGATCGAGGAGCTAGATACCGGTTCGGAGATCGAAACGATCGAGGTCTACAAACTCAAGAACAGCAAAGCCGAAGATGTGGCCGAAGTCATCAACAATTTGCTGAGTAACACGCAGCCAGTGGGCGAGGGATCGTTGTTGCCTGATGCTGGCGGAGCGCAGCGGCGGTCAAACTTCAATCGCGCTCGCCCGACGGATGGCGCACCAGCGCAGGCGAGCCCCGAATCCGGGCTGTCGCTGGATTCCAACGCCTTCGTGATCGCTGATCTCGCCAACAACCAACTCTTGATCAAGGCACGAGCAGGGCAGCAGCCCGAGTTCGCTCGCTTGGTCGAGAAGCTCGACTTGCGTCGGCCCCAGGTCTACATCGAGGCGATGATCGTCGCCGTGACGACCGACGATCGGACACGTCTGGCTTTCGAGACCCAGTTGATCAATGCCAATGGATCGGGTGGCGTGCTCAACACCAACTTCGGGTTGGGCTCCTTTGGTACGACTGGTAGCGAGCCAATCCTGTCACGCAAGACCGTGGGCACGGGCTTGGCGGGCTTCACCGCCGCGATCATCAAGAGCGATCAGGTGCCGATCATCATGACGGCGTTGCAAAACGAGACCGACTCGCGAGTCATCTCGTCGCCTCAGTTGCTGGTGGATGACAATGAAGAAGCCAACGTTGTGAGCCTTGATCAACAGCCCTATTCAACTACGACGCTCGCGGGTAGTAACAACACCGGTAGCGATACAAACGTTACGTTCGGCGGATACGCCGAGGCAGGCACCAAACTGACGGTCAAGCCGCAGATTTCCGATGCCGGATACCTGCGGATGGAATATTCGGTGGAGTTGTCAAGCTTCACGGGCGATGCCACGGGCAACCTCCCGCCTCCCAAGCAGACCAACAACGTGGACTCAACCAGCATCACCGTGCCCAGCGATTCGACGGTCGTAGTGGGCGGACTGGTGGTCGATGCAGATACCAAGACAGTCGCAAAGATTCCGCTGATTGGCGATATCCCGCTGCTGGGCTATCTCTTTGCGGATACGCGCACGGGCGACCGCAAGACAACGCTCTATGTCTTTCTGACGCCGCGAATCCTGCGTGATCCCGGCTTCGAGGATCTTCGCCTGCTGACTCGCGGGCCACAGGCCAACTCGCGATTACCCGAGGACTTCCCAAGGTTGACGCCGCAGATGATCGATGTCAATTCATCACCTTCCGATTTTGCCCTGCCCGCAGCACCAGTGACCAGCGCCCCGACACCCCTGCCCGTCGTGCCCTCCGTCGAACAGCGCACCAATGCGGACGGCACCGTGACTCGCCCCGTAACCCGCGTCACGCCGCCATCGCGCCCAACAGAGGACCCGCTGGACCCAAACGATTGAATTGAACAATCAAGCCCAGAGCCAGCAGGCGTATTTGCCCATAAGGTTTGCAGCATCGGCAACTAGACACTGTGCCCCCTTCATCTTCCAATCTCGCTCTTCCCACCACTAACGGCAAGCACTCCGGCCCGGGCGCGCTGGAACTTTCCCGCCTGGCGCAGTTGCTCGCGCCGCTGCCGATCTCTGCGGAGCAGATTCGCCAGTTTCCCAAGATCGACGGCAGTGATGTCGAGCCCTGGGACGTGATGCTGTCGATGCTGGCTATTGACGAACATCAAGGGCTTGAACTGCTCAGCAAGCGAACCGGCCTGCGCTTTGTCTCAGAGCCGACGCACCAGGAGTCTGCCGCCAAGTTCTACGAGTTGGTGCCGCCCGATCTGGCCCGAACGCGACTGGTTGCAGGTCTCGAATCCGATGGGCTCTCGATGACTGTTGCCACCGCACAGCCGCTGGTGCCGCAAGTCTTCACGATGCTCGAAGACCTGCTGAACATGCCAGTGCGGATCGTGCTCTCGCCCCGCGCTGGCGTTGCCAACCTCATCAACCGCGGGTACGAGCAGCGTCAGGACCTCGTCACCGAGATCATCGAGGAAATGCCCCTCGACGATCGCGCAATCGCCAGCGCCGCAGGCACCCTGAACCAGACGACCGATCTGCTCCAACTGGCACGCCAGGGCCCGGTCATTCGCTTGGTGAACATGATTCTCTTCGAGGCACTGCGCCGGCGCGCCAGCGATGTACACATCCATCCGATGGAAAACTCGCTGGTCATTCGTTTCCGCATCGACGGCATGCTCGTGGACGCGTTCAGTCCGCCATTAAGCCTCGCGCCCGCGATTTCCTCACGTCTCAAAGTCATGACCGAACTGGACATCGCCAACCGCCATAGCCCCCAGGACGGCCACACCAGCGTCCGCGTGGGCAGTCGCAAGGTCGATATCCGCTTCTCCTGCATTCCGACCGTCTATGGCGAGCGTCTCGTGCTGCGTCTTTTGGACCAGACCGCGACCCAGTTGTCGCTCGACGAGATCGGCATGACTCGCAACATGCAGGCGATGCTGCTCGACCTCGTCGAACGCCCTACCGGCATCGTCCTGGTGACCGGCCCCACGGGTAGCGGCAAGACCACGACGCTGTACGCCGCGTTGCAGCGCGTTGATCGCGCCAGCAGAAACGTGATGACGATCGAAGACCCGGTCGAATATCATCTGGACGGCATCAGCCAGATGCAGGTAAACGTCAAGCGAGGCGTGACATTTGCGACCGGCCTGCGCGCCTTGCTTCGTCAGGATCCCGACGTGATTCTGGTCGGCGAAATCCGCGACAAGGAAACCGCACAACTCGCGATCCAGGCTTCGCTCACCGGTCACCTTGTTCTCGCAACGCTCCACACCAACGACGCGCCCAGCAGCATCCCGCGATTGATCGACATCGGCCTCGAGCCCTACCTCGTCACCAGTTCCTTGCTCGCCGCCCTTGCCCAGCGTCTGCTAAGGCGTATCTGCGTCAACTGCCAGGGAGCCGGGACAGCACCAGCCGGCGGGCGCTGCGAGTCCTGCTTCGGCACCGGCTACAAAGGCCGGCTCGCGGTGTACGAGATCATGACGATGAACGACGAGTTGCGGAAGTTGACGGCCAATCGCGCCGATGCGATTTCACTCTACGACTGCGCACGCGCCACCGGCTTCAAAAACATGCGAGAGGACGCTCTGGAGAAGGTGCAATTGGGCCTGACCGACGAGGTCGAAGTCTTCCGCGTGTTGCACTGAGCGGGAACGCTTCGAATTTAGGCTTGGGACGCCCTAATCTCCGCGCATGCCTCAGCGATCTCGCACTGCCCAACAACTTAGAATATTGCTCTGGCCCGCGATTGCGTTGGTGACTGTGATCAGTTTCGCGCTGTCCCTTCCCTTTCTGAACGCATCCGGCCTCGCACACGCCGAAGGCCAGCGTGTGCAACCCGCTTGGGCCATGCTCGAGGCAACACGCATCGTTGCCGAGCGTTATGGCCTCTCAACCTTCGCCGCGTTCTTCACACGAGACTCTCTCGATGCCTGGCTGGTGCCGCAGTTGTTCGATCAGCCCTATCTCCGCAAGCCCCCAGGCACTCCTTGGGCGATCGCAATCTTCGGAGCCATCTTTGGTCAGACCAACGCAGCGGCTCGCGCGATGTCGGCCTGCGCGCTGATGGCGATGTCTCTGCTCAGCGCCATGACCGCCGCACGCTGGTTTGCAAAAACCCCCAGGGAGCGTGGCCCGCTCGCCCTCGTCGCTGGCTTGGCGTGCGCTCTGCTGCCCGCGTGGTATTGGTACCCGCCCCTGGCCCGCAGCGCGGAGATTGAGTCACTGAATCATCTCTGGACGTTTGTGACAGGCATCGCGATCATCGAACTCTTGCTCGCGCCGCGACATGCCGTCTCGATCTCGCGCACGCCGCTCTCGCTGCGCTCACCCCGTACGATTGCCTGGTCATTGGTGCTCGCATTCGCCACTGCAGCCTTGCTGCTCACGAAGGGGCCCGCGAGCCTGCCCGTGCTTGCGGGCATCATCGCGGCGTGCCTATGGATGCGTCCGCGATTGCCGCTGGCGCCCGATCGTCGTGTGGCTTTCGTTCCAGTACTCGTCGCAATTGCGATGGGCGCGATCGTCTTCGGTGCCTGGCTTCTCGCTGTTCGCGAGGTATTGGCCCGCACGCACCGCACACCAATCACTCAGGAAGTTGGTGCCTTTCTCTTCACGCCATCGAATCTACTTGCGATAATTCTTCTGCCCTTCGCAGCCCTCGCAACCACACTTCCCCACAGCGCGTTCCTGCTCGTCTTCGTGCGATCGCGCGATGCCATCGCCCCTCGCCCTGATCCCACGATTCAATCTAGGCAGGTGCTGGCTCGCACGCTCGCGCTCGCATTGCTCCTCTCGCTCGTCCTCTATGCTTGCGCCGGTGTCTCCAACAATCGATACACCCTGCCAGCGGCGACACTGCTCCCACTCACGGTCGCCGCGGCGTACTGGTGGCTGACCGTCCAAAGCGATGAACAGCGTGCTTTCACCAAGCCACCGGCCCGTGCGTTCCTGACCTTTGGCGCCTTCCTGCTGGCTGCCACCATCGCACTCGTCATATACGCCGAGCATCGTCGCCAGCATCGCACATCGGGCGAACCGGACGGCGCACGCCTGGGGGCCATTCTCGATGGACCCGCCGAGTTGTGGGGTGACGAGTTGCTGGATCTGCGCCCGGAAATCGCGATGCGGGCGGTCGATGTTGCTCGCCAGGGTGGACACGCGATTCGGGCACGTTGGAAGCCGCTTGAACTCGCAGTGGGTGATCCAGCACTACCACCACGACCGCCGCTGCCCCCCGTTGGCGGATACCTGCTGTTGCGCATCGATGCCGGTCGCCTGGCCGCCGGCTCAGCATCGACGATGCAAGCGCGCCTGCCCGAGTTTGAAACCTACGTCAAACTGGGAGTTCTCGACGGCCCCGCCAGGCTCTTTGAACCCGTCTTTGAGGGTCGGGCACACAACTTTGAGTACCGCGTGTACCAGCGGATTCGATAGCCAAAACCTCGACCATTTTCTAAGTCGTTTTCCCGCAAGACGTAGCGCCAACTCGCAATTTCTCGGACGCTACTGCGTGAGTCTTGCGCGAAGACGACAATTTGCGCTTGAGTTTCCTTCCGTCTGCCTGTATCTTCACACCATTCCGCCCGTGGCATTTGCAACGAGGCGTTGAGCCCAGTGTCGTGGAAACGCGACAAGTGATGGCTCCGCAACTGGTGACAGCAGCCTTTGGAGAGAGAGGCTGCTGTCGCTTTTTTTGTGATGTGTAAATATCCCAGGGCTGTCGATGTCTCCAGAAAGTCAGCAGCTGCTTGGCCGAGAACCGATCACTCAGTCCTTCAGTCAGGCACCATCATCATCAGTCACGAATATTTGCTTGGCTTGTGTTCGATAGCGACGAGGAATCATGGCCCCCGGCACTTCGCATGCGAGCATGGCGATGTGGCCTTCTTTCAGAGTGAGGGTTGCACTCCATGTCCTTGCGCAAAAGTCAATCCACCACAGTTCACGCGCGAACAGTCAGCCGAACTTTCGCAAAGTTCTTGATAGGGACCAATGCTCGCGGGATGGTATCGGGACGAGTGAAAAATCGGGTTGAACTGCTTACTCGCTTGCAGCCGCTTCGACCTCATACCGCCCGCCAGCAACGCCAAGGACTTGCCACGCACCAGTCACGGCATAAACGATGCGTCCACTCGCAAGCGTTGCTCGCAGGACCATGCCCGACTTGCTCTGCACATCGAGGTGTTGCATGCCCAAGACATGGTCAACTTGATGGCGGACTTGCAGGGTTGACTCATCGCCGATTACTCGTTCGTCGAGCGAGAACTCTTGATCGTGGAAACGAAGCGCGATGTGGACGCTGCTCGCCTCGCAGGTGATGACCAGACGCACCATCGCGCCATCCGGGACATGCTGCTGCTGGAGCCACGTCGCTGCTTGGCTTTGCGTGATCGAGCCGGAGCGAACACTCCAACTTACCTCAAAGCGTTGCTGGACGCGAGGCCGCTCGCTGACGCGGGATGCAGGCACCTTCTTGGCCCCCCCCCCGGCCCCGCCCCCGCTCCCTATTTGGCGAGAGATGATGCTCATCGCGCGCTCCTTTCGTGCGGCTCCTCGACGTTGAGATTCACGGGTTTCACATTCGCTGGCACGCTCGCGGGCAGCGTCCAGTCGGGCATCTTGCTCAGCATCGACGCGGCCATTTGCAGGCCCTTGCCACTGGGCGAGACAAATCGAGCCCCAAGTTTCTCGAGCATGACAAAGAAGTCCATCATCGCATCCAGTCGCTTACGGTGTTCGCCAATCCGTTCGCGCAGTTCGCCGCCACTCTTGCTAGATAACTTCGCAGCGTTGTCATCGATGCCCGTCATGTCTCGAATTTCGTGGAGCGAAGCCAGCAGCGGATCAACCTCACGATTCATGCGCTCTCGCACGATCGCGCGGAAGAGGGCCCACACATCCTGCTCGGCTTGGAAGTATTCCTTGCGGTCGCCCCGCTTGTTGACACGCGAAACAATCCCCCAGTCAACCAGCGCACGCGTTGACATGCTCGCATTGCCGCGAGAAATCTGGAGGCGTTCCATCATGTCGTCCGTGCACAGGTCGCGTCCGCTGATGTACAGCAAGGCGTGAACCTCGGCCATTGTGCGAGAAATACCCCACGCGCCGGCCATCTGCCCCCACACCGCAACGAAGCGATCCTCAGCGGTCTGGAGCGATTCTTCAGGTGACATGGGCGATAGTCCTGCTGGCATTGCTATGGAGTATCCCAGACACCAAGCAACAAGTCCACTAGACTTTCAGAAATTATTGAAAAACCAGTGTATGAGTAAATGCAGTGGAAAAAAAAAGCTGGGCGGCAAGCCCGGCACATGCCTAGCTCACCGCCCGCTCGGGGGGCAAAGGTTGTATTTTAGAGCGATATTCCGCTGACTGGGATGAGTATATCTGAAGTTTAACAAACCGCAAGTCCGTAACGACTTTTTTTTAGCGACTAGGTCTTTGACACTACCAGTTGTGCCAGGCCAAGAAATCCGACCACACAACTCACCACCCCATTCAGGGTAAAAAACACAAGATTGAGTGCTGGTGGTGGGTTGTCGCTTCCATCCTCCCGCGCTCGTAAATTCCTAGCCTCCAGCCGCGCAAGTGCTGCATGTTCAAGAACCAGTAAACCACAGGTCAACAGAACAGCCGCGCCCCATAACCAGGTGAAGGCGGGCTCGAGTCGCCATGCTGCCAGCAAGAGTGCAACTCCAACGAGATGCAGACCACGACTAACCCACAACGCTCCGCGCCAGCCCAGTTTTGCAGGGATGCTGAAGAGGCCACGCTCGCGGTCAAAATGCTGATCCTGGAGTGAGTAGATGATGTCAAACCCGGCTACCCACGCCATGACAAATCCAGCGATCAACCAGATTGTTGGTGGGTGGGGGGGGAGCAACGCCGCTGGGTTGAGGGCAAGCGCGGCGCAAATCGGTGCGATTGCGAGCGATGCGCCGAGCCAGAGGTGACACAGCCATGTGAAACGCTTGGTGTAGGAATATGCGCCGAGCCATGTGAGGACAGGCAGGCTGCACGATAGTGGCCATGGGTTATTGAAAAAAGCCCAGAACAAACCGCAGGCAACAACGAAGCCCAAAGCGCAGGTCGCAGCAATAGTCCAGCCAACGCTCGTTGCAACGGCTCCCGAGGCGATGACACGCTGGCGGGTGCGTGCATTCGCCCGGTCGATGTCCCGGTCTGCCAAGCGGTTGACCAACATCGCCCATGTGCGTGCGAGCACCATGCAGGCGATGATGATCGCCATTTGGCCAAGCGAGCGCGGCGTCCAGAAGGTCTGTCCACTAGCCCACACCGCGTAGCACGCGCCGAGCAGGGCAAAGGGGAGCGCAAAGACGGAGTGGGCGAGTTTGATATCGCGGGCCAGGAGCGAGACGGTCGAAGGTTTGTCGGCGGGCAGCGCGACGGTCATGGAGGATTGTTGCGGGCTGGAGGCGTGCTGTTGGTTGCTTGTGGATTTCACTGTGTGAGAATCTCTCGGAGCCGACGCCGACGCTCGGTCCGCATGTCTGATCTACAATCGTGCATGAGTATGCTGCGCGTTATTGTTCTTGGAATTGGCATGTTCGGGGTAGTGGCTGGTGCTGGCTGTTCCAGCACGGGGATCGCCGTGCGCGAGAGCGTGTTTGGGATTGCCAAGCGCGAGCAGTTGGTGGATCGGGTGGAGGAAGCGCGGGACTCACAGGAAGCGGCAAAGAAGCAGTTTGCTTCGGCGCTCGACGAATTTGTGGCGATCACGAACCAGCAGGGCAGCGACCTGGAGGGGCGCTACAAGTCGCTCAAGAAGGAGTTTGACCGTAGCAAGAGCCGGGCTGATGATGTTCGCTCACGCATCAACAAGGTCGAGACGGTGGGTAATTCGCTCTTTAGCGAATGGGCGGCGGACAACGCCAAGATTGGCAACGCATCAATGAAGAGTGCGGCGGAGTCGCAGCGTTCGGCCTCCCGAGGCACCTTTGACAACATGGTCCGCGTGATGCACGAGGCCGAGCGGAAGATGGACCCGGTGATCAGTGCATTCCAGGATCAGGTTCTCTTCCTCAAGAGCAACTTGAACGCCCAGGCGGTTGCAGGCCTGCAGGGTGAAGTGAGCCGGATCCAAGGCGACGTGACGCGACTGGTGCAGGACATGCAGGCATCAATTGACGAGGCGAACCGGTTCATTGACAAGATGAACAATGTGGGCAAGTAAGCGGCGAGTTACTGGCGAGCCTGCGCAGATGGTTGCACGGGGTTGCTGGTGGTGGCCGGGGTTGCAGATTGCCCAGATTATTGGGTATCAGTGATTGGGTAACAGTGCATTTTCCTAGCTCACAGTCCAAACACCCCAAAATACCAATCACTTTGCTGGTCAGACCGATTCCGTGGGGTATGTTGTTTGGTTGCCCGGAGGGCTCGCATGATGCTCGGAAACAGAATGGTTTCAAGTCTGGCTGTTCCCTGCGCGGTGGGCATGTGCTTTGCATATGTAGTGCCGTGCCATGCACAGCCGCTTTCGCTCAATCTCGTTGACGCGTATCAGCCCTTCCGGACAGTTGCGGCTTCGGGAACGCAGGTGGCCAGCATTCTGTGCCTAGGCGACAGCCTGACGTTTCGAGAGGGTGGGTTCTGCGACAACTTCAAGCCACAGATTCAGGCTCTCTATGGCAACGCGGGGTGGGGCTATCAGGGGATGAGCATCTGGACGGGAGTCGTTGATTTGTACGACGGCTGGGATCGGGGGCGAATCAACGCCGACTCCATGCCCAATCGAAGCCTCGACGGGTTGTGGCTGAGTTCCTATTCGTGGGCCCGGGCCTACGCGGCGTTCGCACCGATTGATCGCTCGTTTCGCCTGCACTTCGCGATCCAACCAGGTGGGGGCACGTTGACGGTTGCCCTGCCCAACGAGAGCGTCACGACGTTTGAGTGTGAGAGCACGTCGACGCAACTGGGAGTCTTCGAGCACACCTTGTCAGAGGGCGAAGAAGCCCTGGTTCGCTGTTTCAGCCACGCGGACGGGACAGCGACCATTCTCGGATGCGAAAATCTGACGGGCACGCCTGGCGTGGTGGTCCATCGCGCGGCCAACGGTGGCTGGGGCGTGGATGAGTTTGTGCGACGCGATTGGACCTTTGACGCGCAGGTGGCGCAGTTGCAGCCGCAACTGGTGATCATCATGCTGGGGCAAAACGATGCGGACAAGAACTACGACACCTTCTTTGCGATGACGAATCAGGTCGTAGATCGGGTGCTAGCAAGCGTACCACTGGCAAAGATCGTCTTGATTTCGAGTTACGACTCCGGCTCGCCCCACCTCATTCCCACTTCGGATGCATTCCGCGCAATTGCGCAGCAACGGGGGCTGGGGTTCATCGACTTGTATCGTGCGGGCGGGCGATATCAGTACTTTCTGAACAACTTGCTGCTCGATCCGGACAACCTGCATTACAGCGATCCGGGCGGGGCGTATGTCGCGAACCTGATTCTGACGGCTCTCGAAACTGGCGGTGAAAGCCTGCTCAACGCCCCTTGCAGCGATATTGACTTCAACAACGACGGCTCGCAGTTTGACCCCCAGGACGCTGAGGACTTCTTGAGCGTCTATGGCGAAGGGCCATGCTCGACGAGTGAATGTGATTCTCTGGATTTTAATCGGGATGGAAGCATCTTCGATCCGCAGGATATTGATGACTTCCTGCGCGTCTACAGCGAGGGGCCTTGCAGGCTCCCGTGACCCAACACCCGTGAATTGTGACTAGCTACCTCGATCTGTCTGACTTGGCTTTGCGTTGAAAGAGGAGCCGCGTGGCTCAGAAGATAATGGATAGAACCATGCCCCCAGCCGTTTCGTGCGATCCTGCTCTGCATCGTTTCCCATCCGTGGCTCCTTGGATGGCTGCCTGCACGGTTGGCTTCATGGGTGTTTGTATCACAGCGTCGGTCGCGTCGGGACAATCACCCGCGATTTACGCCCTGCCAGGCGGCACGCCGGTGTATCCGCAGACGGTCGCGTACCAGATAGCTGCGGATGGCTCGACGGTAGTTGGGATGAGCATCGGGGCGTCAACCACCGCAGCGACAGCCTGGTCCAACACTGGCACCGTGGTCTCGGCGCTCTGCTGCCAACTTGGCGCGGCGTACACGCATTCGTCTGACGATGGACAAGTGCTGATCGGATGGATCAAAGACTCGATCCCAGGTGGCGACACCATCGCCCGCCGGCCTTTGCGTCTTGAACAGCAGTTTCAGATTTACGATATCTTTTCGGACAACGTGGGCGATCCCAATCGCGATGTGCTGCCACGCGGGACGGATGCGAGCGGGCGATTCATCGCGTTCTGGGCCGAGACTGGCACGCAGCCGCAGGTGTCGCGGATTTGGGATTCTGCATTCTCATCAACCTCGTACTCGTGGCCAGCCGGGACCTTTGAGCCGACAGCTATGAATGCCAGCGCGACGCTGGTTGCTGGTTTCGTGCCCATTGCCAACGAAGGCGCATGCTGGACTTCGCCGAACACGATTCAATCTACTTGCGCGATGTTCGCAGGACCAGCGGGGTGCCCAACGGCCCAGGGCCTTTCCGATCCCAGGTCATTCGGTATGAACCGCGCCGGGAGCGTGCATGTCGGCACGGTCCAACTTGCAGGCGTGGTGGTGCCCGCCCGCATGGCGGTATCGGGCGGGGGCGGCATTGTGGCGGTGTCTGCGTGCGAGGGCGTTGCACTTGATGCATCACTCGATGCCAGTGTGATCGTGGGCCAGCGAGCCTGCTCATCTGGCGTACCCGAGGCGTTTATCTGGACCAGCGATCAGGGCACCCGCTCGGTCGTCAGCGTGCTGGCGGGGGCGGGCGTGAATCTCGCGGGATGGGTGCTGACACGCGCGGCTGGAATCTCAGACGATGCTCGCATCATCGCGGGGGAAGGCACGTTCAATGGCGAGACGCGTGGCTGGGTCGCACATCTACCGCCCCTTGGGCTCGTGTGCGATTCGATCGACTTCAACAACGACGGTTCGCTCTTTGATCCCACCGATGTGGACGCGCTGCTCAGCGTCTTCAGCGAAGGACCTTGTCTACCAGCGGGCGCGACCTGCAATGATATCGACTTCAACAATGATGGTTCGCTGTTTGATCCCGCCGACATTGACGCGTTCCTGAGCGTCTTCAGCGAGGGGCCTTGCATCTAGCCTTGCATCGAGCCTTGGCGTCAGTTTACAATCTGGCGTGCAACCGACCCGGTCTTTGTCGTTGCTTCAGAGCCCAACCTTCAGTTGCACACCTTCCTGCTTGAGTTTTTCGAGAACGACTTGCGCGTCCTTGAGGGCTTGGTCCAGACGCAGGGAGGCCGCGTCGAGATTCTGGTAGAGGCTCTGGTTGGTGAACAGCTGACCCAAGGTTCCCTGTCCCTGATTGACGCGTTCGATCAAGCCAGTCAGCTGATCGCCCGCGTTCTTCACCTCTGCAAGCGATTCAGTGGCCTTGGTCATCAGTTCCTTGGCGTTGGCGGTGACTTCCCTTGCTTGCTCGCCAACCCCTCGGATGGTGTCATCAGCCGTTTTGCCCGCGTTGGTCCATGTGATTGCCAATTCGTTGCTCTGAGCGATCACGCGATCTGCCTTTGCGAGCAGATCGTCGATGCGTGTGCGTAAACCACTGTCGCCCAGCCAACCTTCGGCCCCAGCAACAGCGCTATCAAGCCGTGCGAGACTGCTGGGGATGTTTGCGGGCTTGCCAGCCTTGATGTCCGTCAGGGTTCTGGGTTCGACAAGATCGTTGATCCGCTGGCCTACCTGCGTCCATTCATCGGCAAGGCTGTTGATCTTGATCGCGGTATCGCTGAACTGCTGCATCGGGCCAGAGACGGCGGAGCGGATGCTGTCGAGCAGTGTTTCCGGCGCGCCGCCATCGATGATCTCGCCCGCCTTGATCGCATCGGCGAGTTGGGCATCGGTCAGATTCTGCGTGCTGAACTGCAGGGTGCTGCCGCCAACGAAGCCTTTATCGACGGAGACCTTCGCGTTGCGTGGAATGCGGACGCCGGCTCGGATAGTGATGCTCAGGGTTGCGCCGCTGGGCAGGCTGTTCTTCTCGCCGCCGTCGCCCACCGCCGATGCCTTGACCTGTCCAATACGCACGCCATTGAGCATAACGGGCGACGTGTCGTCGAGTCCGCCGGCGTTGGCGACATGCATTTGGAACTGATAGTCGCGGGCAATCAGCCTAGGCGTGATCTCACCGAAGAAAATCAACAGGCCAAACAAGGCTACCAGCGCGGCGATCGCGGTCAGGCCAGTCAAAAAATCTCGGAGGAAGAGGCGGTTCACGTGGTGTGCTCGCTGGGAGAAGTGGGGGGAGTGAGGGGAGTTGGTGAGTCGGACGTTTTGGTGCCTGCTTCTAAAGTCGGGGAGGTTGTTGGTGCAGCCGACGCAACAGGGGACGACCTTGCATCCAACCTGATACCCACGCGCTTGATGCCGCTGTGGCTGACCTCGGGTATGAAGGTATCGTCGTCTCGCTCGTAGTGCCCGGTCAGGAAGTGCTGGACGCGAATATCGCTGCTGTTGGTCAATTCCTCGTAGGTCCCGTCGGCGGCAACCCGGCCGCCCAATAGCATGATCACGCGGTCGGCGATTTTCTTTGCAGAAACTAGGTCATGCGTGACAACGATGTTGGTTACGCCATAGTCGCGCTTGAGTTTGATGATCAGTTCGTTGATGCCGTCGCTGCGAATGGGATCCAGTCCTGTAGTGGGCTCGTCAAACAGGATGACCTTGGGACGCAGGGCCATAGCACGGGCGATGGCGACGCGCTTTTTCTGGCCCCCCGAAAGTTGGCTGGGCAGTTTGGTCTCAACACCCTCAAGGTCCACAGTGGCGAGCACCTCACGAATGCGATCGGCCCGCTGTGCGCGCGTCATACTCGAATGTTCAAGCAATGGAAAGTCGATGTTCTCCTGCACCGTCATGGAGTCAAAGAGTGCGCCCATCTGGAAAACCAAGCCCACTTCGAGCCGGACGGCTAGCAAAGCCCGCTCGCTGAGGGTGTCAATCCGGCGCTTATTGTAATAGACCTCGCCACTGTCGGGGCGGAGCAGGCCCACGATGTGCTTGAGCATGACCGACTTGCCGCAGCCCGATGGACCCATGACGACGGTGGTTTTCGCAACTTCAAAGTCGACGGTCACACCGTCCAGCACCCGTTGCAGGCCAAACGCTTTATGCACATCGCGGAGCGACAGGACGCCTTCGCCAATCGCGAGCCGAGGCTGGAAGGAGATGGAAGTGATGGGAGTCAAGCGGTCGAGGCCTACAAGCGGTGATATGTCCAGCGATATGTCCAGCAATACGTCCAGCTCATCAGGCGGCTACACAGTTTCTCGCGATCGTGCGAGATCAGCATGCAGCCCCAACCAACCAAACCAACCGAATCAAACACGCAGAACAACCGGCAGAATCACGCACTACTATCGCAACGATGCAAGGACGCGAGCACTTCGGACTGCTGCGAGGATTGGATGCCACGGACGGCTCGGCGGCTCCGCGCGGGCGCAGGATAGTGCGGACGCTGCTCAGGCGGGGCGTCAAGTTTGACATTGAACTCGTCTCGATCGTGGGGCGTGATGGCACCCCCCTGGAGCGTGAGGTGGTTCGGCATCCCGGTGCGGTAGTGATCGTCCCGATTCTTGCAACGCCCCAGGGGCCGCGTCTGGTCCTGATTGAGAACTTCCGCCTCAGCCTGGAACAGGAACTGGTGGAGTTGCCCGCAGGGACGCGTGTGCCGGGCGAGGACCCCGCAGTGTGCGCCGTCAGAGAACTTGAAGAAGAGACGGGCTACCACGCCGGTCGGGTTCGACACCTGACCAATTGGCTGACTGGCCCGGGGATGACGGACGAGGTGATGGAGTGTTTCGTTGCTGAGGACTTGACGTTTGTGGGCCAACATCTGGAGAATGACGAACAGATCAGGACGAGGCTGGTGGCTCCGAAGGAAGCCCTTGAACTAGTCTGGCAGGGTCTGATCCGCGATGCCAAGACGATTCTGGCCCTGCTCTGGGCCCAGCGTGACGGGGCGTTGGGGGTCTGATCAGTCAAGAGCAGAGAGCGCCCTCGAACCGATATTGGGGCGGCAACCGGCAAGGGCACAATGGTGCAGCCTAGTGCATGAAAAGTCTGGCCTTTCCCAAGAAGGATTGCAAGGAACACGATGGCGATCTACGACCGAGACTACATCCTGAACCCGCAGCGTCGAACCATGTGGGGCGGCTTCTCCGTCACGACATGGATCATCATCGTCAACATCGCCATATTCGTGCTGGGAGCGTTCACAGGCAACAGCGGTCTGCCGCGCTTTGTTGAACGAAGGCAGATGCTCTCGGACAAAGACATGGCGACGGTGGACCAGCGTGGATTGGTCTATGAGAAGGGGTATCGCGAAGTCGTGCTCAATGACAGGGGCATCGGGCCGCGCATGGACAACTTCGTCAGCGCAGAAACTACTCGCAAGGTCGGCAACCAAGTGTTTCGTTTGAAAGTTGACCCTTCGACAAACCTCTGGGTCTACGCCGACCGTTTCCTCGTCGAACCACCACTGCACAAGTGGGGCCACTTTTCAACCTCGACCCTGCTTCAAGGCGAGATATGGCGACTCATCACATTCCAGTTCCTGCACGCCGGTGTTGCACACGTTGTGTTCAACATGCTGGGCTTGTGGGTCTTTGGTCGCATCACCGAGCAGGGCATCGGCTCGGCCCGACGATACCTCGCGTTCTATCTGATCTGCGGCATCTTCGGCGCCCTGATGTACCTGCTCCTCAACCTGCTGGGCATCATTGCAGCGACCTTCGGATACACCAACATTCCGGGCCTTCTTCCCGGCAACGCCACCATGCCGCTGGTCGGAGCCTCCGCAGGTGTGTTCGGGGTCATCATGGCTGCTGCATACTTGCAGCCCCAAACGCAACTTCAATTGCTCTTCCCCCCCATTCCCATCAAAATCAAGACCTTGGCGTATGGGTATGTCTGTCTCGCCATCATCACTGTGCTGTTCAATTGGAACAACGCCGGGGGCGAGGCTGCCCACTTGGGTGGCGCCTTCGCGGGATACTTTTTCATCCGGCGGTCCCACCTCCTCAAGGACTTCTTCGTTGAGTTCACCGATCTGGCCGATCGCATCAAGAGCCTCTTTGGCGGCACACGCAAGCCACGCCTTCGCCTGACCGATATCGGGCT
>CAYRPC010000054.1:0-17517 GCA_964425995.1 uncultured Phycisphaeraceae bacterium | reverse complement strand
GGCCAGCGGCTTGATGGGTGGCGACAAAGGCGGCGGGGCGGGGGCGGGGCAACTGATCAGCCTGTTGAGCAACTCGGGCTTGTCTGGCGACAAAGCGGGCGGGTTTGTGAAGTTGCTCACCGATTACATTGGCGGAAAAGGCGGCGGCGACCTGATCCAGGGCGTGCTTGGGAAGTTTGACCTCAAGAGCCTGCTGGGTTGAAAAAAGCCACCACTGCATTCAGTGGCGGCGAAGCGTACTACCTATTTGTTGGCCTACGCGTGGCTTTGTTATGGACTAGCGACCAAGCACGAGCAACTGCTGCATCAATTCATCGGTGGTGCGGATGACGCGGGCATTGGCGGAGTAGCCGGTGCTAGAGAGAATGAGTTTGATAAACTCTTCGCCGATATCGACATTTGACAGTTCGAGCGAGCCCTGCACCAATTGGCCCGCGCCGAAACTTCCTGGATCGCTGACCACGGGCACGCCACTGTTGGCTCCGACGCCGAAGAGGTTGTTGCCCAAGTCCACCAGACCCTCGGCATTCGTGAACGTGGCAAGTGCGACACGCCCCATGACGCGAGTCAGACCATTGCTGAAGACACCGACGATCGTGCCATCGGTATCGACGCCGTAACTGGTCAGCGTGCCGATCGATGCGCCATCGCGATAGATCGCGGCAATTTCGCTGGAGACATCGGTGAGGGCCGTGACCTGATTTTCCGAGTCGGCAAAGTTGATGGAGAAGGTCAGGGGCGTGATGGAGCCCTGATTTTCTCGATTGATGGTGACATTGACCGGCTCTGGATCGACGATCTGGCCCTCGTTGTCGAAGGTGAGCAGACCCGTCGCGGCTTGCAAACCGATGCCGGTTGAATCCGCAGACTCGACAAAGTATCGCCAGGTCGTGCCCGTTGTGGTCCGCGTCGCAAGCGAGAGGCTGAGGTCAACCGTGACAGGCGTGCCCAGCGAGTCGTACGCGAGGAACGCCGTGCGCACGGATTCGCCATCGGCGCTTGCTGTCTTATCCGCAGCGAAAGGATACTTGACCACCGCACCGTTCGCATCGACAACGCGAAGGTCGGCGGATTGAATCTCGATGTCATTGACTGTGCCAGTGTTGGAACGAATCTGGATGCGACCGTTGATCGCATCCAGCGAAACGCCCGGCAGATTCGCATCTGGGTTGGCACCAGCCGCAGGTTCGATGCCCGTTGCCTGTTGCAGGAAGGTGATGAGTTCCTGCACTGTGGTGGCTGGACCAATCGTGAGTTCTGCCTGGGGCAGCAATCGAGTGCCCTTGGTGGCACCCGTCAAGCGCAGCGTTTGTCCCCCTGCGAAGAGTGGCGTGTTGGACGATGGCAACTGGGGATCTTCGATATCGACGAGCCGCGTGGTGGTGTCGAGTTGATTGCCGGCCGTCGGCGGGGGTGTCGCGCCCGCGACGGTCCGAAGACCTTCGGTCAGCGTGCCACCCAATTGAGTGAGGCCACCAGTCGTTGGCACAACGCCGTTGGCGTTCAGGTTGCCAGCGAATCGAACCTGCGTTGTCGGCTCGACAACCGTGAGCGATCCGAGCGGGATGCTGATGGGCTGCAAGACGCCCGGGATCAGATTGAATTGCTGATCGATACCAAAGCCCAGAACCGTCTCGCCATTGATGGTTGTGAGTTGGTTCTGAGCATTGGGGCGAAAGTTGCCGGCGCGGGTGTAGAACTGTTCGACAGCATCTCCCGCTGCGCCCGAGCCTCGCTGCACGACAAAGAAGCCATTGCCATCAACCGAAAGATCGCGAGCATCGCCCGAAGCGCTGATCGTGCCGTTGCTGTTGTTTCGCTGCGTGCCCGCGGTTTTCACTCCCAAGCCGATCTGGAAAGGATTGGTGCCGCCCGTAGTATCACCCGGGGGGGAGCCATCGTGAATGGTTCGGCTGAAGGTCGTGGAGAAGGCAAGGCGAGAACTCTTGTAGGCAGTTGTATTGACGTTTGCGATGTTGTTTCCAATGACATCGAGGTTTCGAGCATTGGCGTTCAAGCCTGAAAAGCCGGTGTAGAGTGCGGTGAAGCTTGCCATGGTGGTCCTGTGTCAATTGGGATTGCAGGGGATCGTGAGGGATCACGGGGGATTGTGATGACTACGCAGCCTGCGTGCCGTGCTCATTCAAGGCCTGGAGGAGTGAGGCATTGCTGATGGTCGAAAGACCACTTGTGGAAGTACCGACATTGGCGGAAGCGCTGTCGGCTGCTGTTGGCACGTTGATCACGCCATCGACGCCAGCGACGACGCCAGCCTGCTCAGCCGACACCTCGCCGATGATTGTGCGGTTGCCCACATCCATTACCACGTTCTTGCCGTCGATCATGAACAGGCCCCGAGAAATGCCGTTTGCTTCCGCAAGATCGGCCGCGGCGCTCAATCGCTGCAACTGACCGTCGCTCAGCGAGACGTTCGCGTCGCGTGCCGAAGTCACCTTGATGCCGCTATGAATGTCACCCGCACGGGCGGACGCGAGCAGTTTCGCAAAGTCGAGCCCGCCGCTGGTCTTCGCGCTGGATGTATGGCCAGCACCGGTGATCGCCCCGGAGATGTTGGAACCAAGCGTCCGTAGCAGGGCGTTGGAGTCGATGCTCATGGTGTGGTCCTCCGGGTCATGCTTACCGATCGACCCGCTTGAATCTTGTTCCAACTCACGGCAGGGTTTTCACGCTGTCGACATTGGACCACTTGAGGGTGTCGCCATTGGCCAGGCGGACGGTGGTGCCGTCCTTGGTGCGACTGATTGATTCGACCACGCCTTCGACGCGCTGGTTGCCGTTGGAGACGCCACTGATGGACTTGCCGATCAAGGTTGCTGCGCTCGAGAAGTCGTTTTGCTTGACGAGGCTGGACAGGCTGTCGGAGAGTTTGGTGTCAGACTCGATGGAGCGGATTGTCGATATCTGGCCAAGCAACGCATTCGTATCGTTGGGCTCAAGCGGATCCTGCTTGGTGAGTTCGGAGATGATGAGTTTGGTGAAGTCCTGACTGGAGAGGTCGTTGAAGCCTCGTGCGCTCGATGTGGCGTTGGTCGTTGAAAAACTGTTTGCAATCGCATCCATGTGACATTCTCCCGCGCCATGCAAGGCGCGACATTCGATGACCGAGCACGTCGAGCGACTCCCACGTCGCGCTCCAACTTCTCAATCAGCTTTCAACAAGCCTTCAATAAGACTTCATCACGCCTTACTCAGGCTACCCACTCGAAACCATCCGCAAGTGTGCCGCCCCGGCCTGCGAACAACCAGATCGGTTCGGTGGCTGCTTCGCCCGCTTTCGCGATGCGATCGCCACCTTCGGCATCAGTCGTCGGCGTCCATGCCGCTCGCGATCCATCCTGCCCGCTCCGCGAGTCAGAGGAGAATCGCGTCGCACCCTTATCCGAGGACGCACTCGGCGATTCATTGGACTTGTCGCTCGTATTTTCCGTGTCGGGGCTGCGTCCATGCGCCCCTTCCTGTCGCCCGTCTCCGACGGTGCGTGCGTGCGGCCCATCGCTTCCAGCGATCTGCCCATGCGTTTGGTCGCGTTTGACCAGTGCTGAATCCTCCAGCACCACCTCAACGCGGTCCACAATCAGACCACGCGTCTCCAGCGCGGCCTTGAGATCTTGTATGGAATTGACGAGCAAGTCTCGTGCCAACGGCGTTTGTGCCCGGAATGTCGCATCGACACGAGCATCCTTGATCGAGAGGTGCGCCGTGATGGCACCCAGTTCGACTGGCTTGAGTTTCAATAGCACTTCCCCACCACCTTCTTTCACGAGCAACTGCAGCCCTTTCGCGACAGACTGAGCGACGTGTTGCTGCTCCGTGGTGCGGCGTGCGGGTTGTCCTTGTTCGAGCAGTTTCTTGAAGGCTGTGGAGCGAGGGCCTTGCCCACCACCGATGCCGTTGACGGTTGTCTGTGCAGTGTTGGTGGTCGGCTTGGAAGTGCTTGATGCGGTGGCCGCGACCACGGCACCGGGCGTTGCTGCCTGGGCTGCATTCTTCGTCGATCCGGTTGTTGCAGTGGTGCTTTGCGTGGATGAACTGGGGTTGCTTGCAGTGTCCACAGCCTGCGATGTAGATGAGGCGTTCTGAGCAGTTGCGGACTGGGCTGGATTGATACTGAACTTGGTGCCTTGCGTAGGCGTCTTTTCAACAGTGTCATCGCCTGACGTGTCGACCCCAGATCGTGCCTGAGAAGTCTGTGCTTGCGGCGAATTGGTGCTTCGAGGAGGCTGTGATGCCGGGTTTTCCAATTCAGAAGCATCCGCCTGGGCAACTGCTCCTTGAGTAGAAGGGGCAGCGAGCTTGTCGGCGGCGACCTGGGTGATATCGACTTCGGTAGCATTCTTGATCTCGCGTTGAGCTTCGTCTTCAGCGCCCTTGACACGCCCCGAGTCAGCACCATTTGAGTTCGCCTCACTGCGCAATCGACGATCGACTGTAATAGCTCGTGGTGAAACTGTCTGGATAGTTGCGCTGTTCCCCAGGAACGACGCGAGCGCGGCGTCAAATGACTCGGCTTGCTCCGTATCACGCACTGTCCCGTTGTCTGTGAGACTAAGAGGTCCCTGGATCGCCGACTGCGTGCGTCGAGCCGGGTCCGCCGGGTCAATTGGTGAGAGCAAAGCAGTTGATCCGGTTGATCTGACAGAGCCAAGAAAGTTTAGTGCGTCGGGCATTGGCATCCTCATCGGCATGCCCGTCGCACATCTCACGCGATGGGCTACGGGCCTTGTGCCGGGGCGAACTCGCCCTGGCGACGCACAGCATCCAGCAATTCGACTGCCATCTTGGGATCGCCCTTGGCAAACTCCGACATGATGCGCGTCCGAGAGCGCTCGTCCATGGCGTTGAGGTATCGAGCGGCCCTGGTGAACTTGTCAAGATTGCGCCGCATCGGCGGAACCACTGCACGTCCCTGCGCAATGGGCGCATCATTCGCGCCCTCACCCGTCGCAGATGCCTCGATAGCGGGCGACATCGGGCCAGCGATCATTTCTTCGATCATCGCCTTAGCTTCCTTGGCTTTGAGCGATTGGAGGACACCCAGAGTTTTCTTGAATTGCTCATCCCCGGAGTCGGCGGTGAATTGGCGGGTCTGTTCGGCGAACGCGGCCCGATCCGCTTCGAGCACGGCCTGACGCTGGTCAAGGTCGATCCGTTCCTGTGACAGGCTGCGACGGAGGGCCTCGATCTCTTCACGCAGTCGCTGCAATCGCTGCTGGTCAAGTTGCGAGAGCTCAACACGCGTGGCCAACTGCTGCTCTGCATTCAAAGGGAGTTTGCTGGCCTTCGCTTCCGCGGCTGCCATTGCCTCCTCGGATAGTTTGTTCGCGTCATCCTGGGCCATTGTGGCCTTGTACTGGCTGATGGTGACGGACATCCGCTGGCGCAGTTCGCGCACGCGGTCGATGTTCAGACGATCCGTGACGCGAAGCCAGCCGACAAAGCCGACCATGGCCAGCAGGTTGGCGATGGCTATGACGGCAAAAATGTTCCAAAGCTTCTTCATCGCGCGACACCATTCACTGGCCAGTGCTTCGGGGCCTCAGCCTTTACTTATCTATCGGCTGTTGCTCCATCGCCTCCCGAGCCGCCCGCATCGTGCCAATTTCGTCCATCGCCCGTGCGTCCAGCCGCCTCTGCTCGTCTTTCCATGCCTCCATTCTGCGTTCTCGCAGCGTTTCGACCGCCTTGCGCCGAGTCGCCGCCTCCAAGAGCGCCGCCCGCGCCTGCTCAAGTCGCTTGTGAATGCCCGCCAGTTGCAGCACGATCTGGTGGGCATGGGCCTGAGTCTTGAGAGCAGCCGTGGTTTGGAATCGCACGCCCCGCAAGTCGATGACGGTGCCGCCAGCCAATTGCTGGCTCCATTCCAGACGTTCCTCCTGCACCTTCGCGTGCAGCGCACGCAGACGATCTTCGAGCGCAAGCCGAGCGCGTTCGACTTCGGACAATGCGACCATGCGCTCCCGCTCCACCGCTTTGCGCTGGGTCAGGACCGCTTCGAGTTCAAAGATAAACTTTGCCACAGTTGACTTTGAGAACGCCCGGGCAGTCCCGCCTCGGGCTTGACATCACTTCTTCTTTGTGGCTCGTGCCACGGCATCCTCACTCATTTTGGCCAGTTTGAGCATGGTCGCCAGCCCCACATCAAACTGCCCATCGTCGCCCTTTGCCTGGCGGAGCACTTCCTGAATGCTGGCCTGCAAGTCGATGGCCGCGTCCGCCGTCGGATTACTGCCTCGGGCATACGCGCCGATCTGCACCAGGTCTTCAACCTCCCGATACGTCGCCAGCAAGCGGAGAATCTGTCGACGCGCTTTCATGTGCTCGTCGCTGGCAACATCATCCGCGAGGCGACTGACCGAATCGAGCACATCAATCGCGGGAAAGTGGGCTTTTTGTGCCAGTTTGCGCGACAGGATCAGGTGCCCATCGAGGATTCCGCGTGCGGCATCCGCGACCGGCTCGGTCATATCATCACCTTCGACCAGAATGGTGTACAAGCCCGTGATCGATCCCGCGCCCTCCAGGCTTCCCGCCCGTTCGAGCAGCAGCGCCATTTGAGCAAAGACGCTGGGCACATAGCCCTTCGTGGCAGGCGGCTCGCCCGCGGAAAGCCCGATCTGTCGCTGCGCATGCGCGAATCGCGTGATCGAATCCATCATCAGCAACACATCAAGCCCCGCATCGCGAAAAAACTCGGCACAGCAGCAGGCCAAGCGGCTAGCGCGGACACGCATGAGGGGCGACTCATCGCCAGTTGCCACGATGACCACACTACGCGCCAGGCCTTCGGTTCCCAGCGCATGCTCGATGAAGTCCTTGACTTCGCGGCCGCGTTCGCCGATCATGGCGATGACGTTTACCTGAGCGCTCGTCCGTCGCGCAATCGAGCCCAGCAGGGTGCTCTTGCCCACGCCTGGCCCGGCAAAGATGCCCATCCGCTGCCCACGCCCGATGGGTGTCATCAGATCAACGGCCCGCACGCCCGTGCGTATGGGCTGCGTGATTCTAGATCGCTTCATGGGCGAGATGGGTTCGGGGCTCAAGGCTCGTGGCACGAGTTCGCGAGGCGATGGCCCGCCATCCAGCACGCGCCCCAGACCATTGAGCACGCGCCCCACCAGCGAGAATCCCACCATCGCCACCGGTGCCGCCTGCACCGCAAGCACGCATTGTCCCGAGGCGATGCCCGCCGTCTGTCCCAGCATCATCACTATCGCGTGCTCGCGTGTGAAGCCAACAACCTCGCCAAACTGATCGCTGATTGCTGCGCTCGACCTGGCACCCGCATCAAACGCGCTCGGCGCATCGCCCACTCGCACGATGCTTCCTACGGGAACGGGCAACTCATCGACCAGCACTGTGAGCCCGCGCACCGCAGTCACTAGGCCGCGCACCGCCACAGGCGCGAGCGTGCGTGCCATCGCCAGAGCCGGAGCCAGCACGCTCAAGACCCGCTCCCTGGGGATGGTTGCTTGGACAATCGTTCGGGCAGCAGTGCCTCGGCGATGCGTTGTATCTGCACATCAATCGACGCATCCAATACACCGCCACCCGAAGTCCGGACGACGCACGAGCCGCGCGACAGCGCGCCGTCCATCACAAGCGACGCGTGCTTGGCAGCATCCATCGCGCTGGCAAGTTCTGCGAGTGCCTCGCGGGCCAGCGATTCGTCCTCAGGATGCACCACGACCGTGAGAGCCGTCGGCCTGGCCACCATCGCGAGCACCGCTGCGAGTTGATCCTTGACCAGCAATGGATCGACATCCAGGGCACGCTTGATCACGCGCTGCGCGAGCATGACGGCCAATTGCAGCACATCCTCGCGAGCGTCCTCCAGCATCGCAGCCCGAGACTTCTCAAAGTCTGCCAGCGACTTGCTCCATGCCGCCTGCAATACATCCAGTTTGCTTCGCGATTCCTTGACCGCCTGCTCGTGCCCGCTCGCCTGCCCCAGCGCAAGCCCCTCGCGTCGGCCCAAGTCCAACCCCTGCGCTCGGGCCTGCTGCTCAATACCTTGCATGATCGTGGTACGCTGCGCGCGGGCCTGCTCAAGCAGCGTGGAGGCCTGCGCCTTGGCGTGTGACATCAACGCATCGCCCTGTCGGGCAAGATCACCCAGGTCGAGCGCGATCGCGTCTTCCGCGATGCGATGGGCTTCGGATTGACGAATAAGGGCCATGCGATTGTACTAAATGGCCCCATGGCCTGCCTGAATTCCGATCCTTCGCGCATACTACCAGCAACCCCGCCCGCCCCACTCACACCATCACTTCGGTATCTCCGCCGCGGCCTTCGATCACGACATCGCCGCTCTCTTCCAAACGTCGCACGATGTCGACGACCCGCTGCTGGGCCGACTCGACATCGCTCACCCGTACCGGGCCCATGTATTCCATGTCTTCCTTGATGAGTTGCGCGGCTCGCTCGGACATGTTCTTGAAAATCTTCTGCTGCAGTTCCTGGCTCGCCGTCTTGAGGGCCAGCGATAGTTCGCTGTTGTCGACTTCCTTGAGCACCATCTGAATGCCCTTGTCGTTGACTTTCTTGATGTCCTCGAAGACGAACATGAGGCGTCGAATCTGCTCGACCAGGTCCGGGTCCTCGCTCTCGAGGCCCTCCATGATCGCCTTCTCCGTTGAGCGATCGGTCAGATTGAGAATCTCCGCGACCATATCAACGCCGCCACTCTTCTCTGTGCTCTGCATCAGCATGTTCGAGAGGCGACTCTCCAGCCCGCGCTCGACTTCCTTAATAACCTCGGGGTTGGTCTGCTCCATGTTGGCCACCCGCTTGATCACCTCGACCTGCTTCTGCATGGGCAAGCCCGCGATGATCTCGCTGGCCTTGTGATGGCTCAGGTGGCACACGATCAGCGCGATGGTCTGGGGGTGCTCATCCTGGATGAAGGCCATCAGGTTTTCGGATTCAGCCCGCTGAAGGAAACTAAACGGGGTCTTCTGCACCTGGGTCTGTATCTGCCCCAGCATCCGCTCCGCGGCCTTGGGATCCTGCAGCGAGTCCATCAGGATTTTTTTTGCGTACTCGAGGTTGCCCTCGTTGGCGTACTGGTTCGCGACGGTGATGCCGTAGAACTCCTCGACGACCCGAGATTGCAACTCGCCCGAGACTCGCCCCAGGCTCGCCAGTTCACGCGTCACTTCCTCGACCGCTTCCGTGCTCATGTGCTTGAGCACAGACGCCGCCTTGTCTGGGCCGATCGCGAGCAGCAAAATCGCCGCCTTCGTGATCCCGTCGAGATCACCCGGCTCATTGGGCAACTTTTCATTCGGCTTGCGTGGCATGGTCGTGCTTGATTGCGTGCTGCGTCTGCGTTCTTTACCTGCGTTTTCTGGTTCAATTCAATCTGAGGCTCAATCTTCCGCGATCACCCATCGGTTCAGCATCCGCGCCACCGATTCTGGCTCCTTGACCACCATCTCGTTGACCTGCTCCAGCATCTTCTGCGATTGCATCTGTTCTTCACCCACCTCGATGCCCGCCATCGCTGTCTCGCCCTCATCGGCCTCGCCCACGATCTCCGAAGAGCCTTCGATCGCAGGCGGCAAACCAACCAGTTCCTCCGCCGTGGGCATCTTCTGCGTCTTGCCGCTCTTCTTGACGAGCATGAGCATCATGCCCAACGCTCCAACAGAAAGCACGCCCAGCAGCGCGGTGTCGAGCAGACCGCCTCCCAGAATGCCGCTCCCACCACCGCCTCCGCTCAGCAGCGCAAGCCCGCCCAGCATCCCTGAAGCGTGCGTCGCGAGTTCGGGCATGTCCATCGGAATCAGCGATACGCCCACGCTCTGCGCCACCAGCGTCTTGAGATCCTCATCCTTCATCGCACGATTCGCCTGAGCCGTGAGCGCCCGTACCTGGGGCGTGATCGAGGCCAGAATCGTGGGTTTGATGCGATCCTCAAAGGCTTTGGTGATTTCCTGCTCGGTCGGCTCGGCGGGTGCTGTTGCAGCACCACCAGTAGCGCCACTGGCAGCGCCACCACCAGCCCCCCCTGCACCAGCCGTCTGTTGGGTCTTGAGCATCTTCACGACAAACCCGCGCGGCACGTTGACCGACACAGCAACCATCGTCGGAAACCCACGCGGGTCGATCGTCGTCTCACGCTTCATGCCGACATGGTTCTCGTACTCGGTCGTGGTCTGCGTCGACTGCATCCGGCTTGCATCACCAGCGCCGCCCGCGTAGTTGATATCCGCCGTTTGGTTCGCTCGCACGCCCGGCTCGGCCGCCCGAGCGCCTCCAGCATTCTGCGTGGTTTCGGTCGAGTCTTCCTTTCGAGGAAGGCTCTGGGTTCCTTGCCCGATGGGTAGGTTCGAATCCGTCTGCGTCTGCACCCTTGTGACATCGACCTGGGCCGTCACTGCGACAACAACGCCAGGAATGAAGGCGAGCAGTTCGCTGATTTTTTCCCGCGTGAGCGTCTCGACCCGTGTCGCATGCTCCAGGTATGTTGTCGGCATTGCCTCGTCATCACTGGTGGCCTTGCGCTGGCGACCGCTCGCGCCATCCACCACACGCACCTGCTCGATCGTGAGCCCTGCCTTGCTACCCGCGATCAGGCTCGCTACGGCATCCACCTGCCCCTGTCGTAACCCATCACCAGTCTTGGTGATCGCCCACGCGCTGGCCGTGGGCCGGCGCACCGACTGCCCAAGCCCCGCCGCCGCTGGTGCATCAAGAAAAACCTTCGCCGCCTTAATGCCATCAAAGCGCTCGATGGTCCGCGCCAACTCGTTTTCAAGGGCGTTGTTGAAGAGCGCCTCGTTCTGTTGTCGGCTGTTGGTCCAGCTCTGTTGGCGCAGGATGTTCTCGAACAGGATCGACTTGTCGTTGGGCAGCAGTCCCGCCTGGCTGACAGCGCCGCGTGCCTTTTCGACATCGGCGGTCGCCACATAGACACTGCCATTACGCATCTCGGTCCTGATGCCAAGGCTGGTCAGGTGCGAAGACCACAGAGGCTGGTCCGCCGCGGCGCTACCCGGATACAACGGCACATATGCCGGCTTGCCAAACTGATGAGAAATGATGATGAGGAACAGGACGATGGCCACAGCCAGCCCGCCCAACGTGGCGATCTGGGCCGGACGCATCTTGCCCAGCCACTGACGCACATTCACCCAGGCTTGTCGCAACTGGTCCAACGCTGGGGGCCTCCTGCCCATCAAAGTCAACTACCAACACCATTCAGCGCACTCCTTGCGCTGAGCGATGTCGCCAAGTTGCGCCGGAGCGCAATCGTGTGGCCTTGTGTCGGCGGTCGGGACAGCACCCCTTGAATACCCAAGCATCCGATTGTGATTTAGTTATAAGACTCCGCCAGTTGGCGGAGTCTTGGGGTTGCGTATCAGATGATAATGGTGGATTGACTAGTGCATTGATAGGTGCCGATCACCACGCTCTGGGCCTGCATCGTCACCTTACGGGAAGATGCCGCGCACTGCGTATGCACTCGCCAACCGCTCAAGAGCAGCGATATATGCAGCAGTACGCAGGTTGCACTTGTACTTTTTGCGAGCATCGCGGGTGCGCTTGGCGGCGGCGATCATGTGCTTGTTGAGCTCACGATCGACTTCCTCAAGTTCCCACTGCTTGCAGGTTTTGTTCTGGACCCATTCAAAGTAACTCACCGTGACCCCACCGGAATTGCAGAGGATCGCTGGAAGCACCTCGATGCCGCGGGCCTCAAGCACGCGCTCGCCAGCAGGCGTGGTCGGAGCGTTGGCACCCTCCGCCACAACCTTGCAGTTGAGCAGTTGGGCCTCGGGCTCCTGGATCATTTGTTCGAGAGCCGCAGGGACGAACACGTCGACCTTGGTCTTGTAGAACTCGTCCTTGTCGATCCGCGTCGCGCCCTTGAAGCCAGCAACACCGCCGGTCTTGCGCACATGCTCCGAGAGCATGTGCGCATCAATCCCGCCATCGTTGCGAATGCCGCCAGTGTGGTCCATGGTCGCGATCATCTTCGCGCCCTTGTCCTGGAGAATCTTGCCGGTCCACGATCCCACGTTGCCAAAGCCCAGGACGCTGAACTTGCAGGTCTTGATCTCGATGCCCACTTCGGGGAGCATCTCGATCAGCGTGTCAACGACGCCCTGGCCGGTGGCCTTCTCGCGCCCAAACGAGCCGCCAAACTCGACTGGCTTGCCCGTGATGACCGCCTCGGGCTGGTGTCCGCCAACCTCGCTGAGGAAGGAATAGGTATCGGCGATCCAGGCCATGTGCTGGGCGTTGCTGCCCACATCGGGAGCAGGAATGTCATAGTCTGGCCCGATCTGGTGGGCGATCGCTGTAGTAAAGCGACGCACGATGCGCTCCATCTCGCTCTTGCTGTGCTTGTACGGATCGACCTTGATGCCGCCCTTGCCGCCGCCATAGGGCACGCCGACGAGCGATGTCTTCATGGTCATGAGGAACGCGAGGCTCTTCACATCGTCGAGGTGCACGTCGTGGTGGAAACGCAAGCCGCCCTTGAAAGGTCCCAGCGCGTTATTGTGCTGCACGCGATAGCCCTTGAAGAGCCGGTACGTGCCGTCATCCATCTTCACGGGGAAGTTCACCATGATCTCGTTCTTGGGCTGCGCGAGAATGATCTTGAGGTGATGTGGCAGATCCATCAGATCCGCCGCCTGGAGCATGCTGCCGACAGTCTGGCGATACAGATTGTTGGGATCGGTGGGGAAGCCCAACTCGCTGAAGATCGGATGCTCGGACTCTTTTCCGGGCTTGCCGCCCTTGGTGGGTGCGGGCTTCGATGCCGAAGACTTTCGGGCGGGGGCTGCGGTAGGCATGCAACTGGCTCCAACAAAGCCCGCGATAGCGCGGGTGTACACGATGCCGTGCGAAGCGAAACAACCGGTTCGTTCTCCCCGAACGCCGACCCCCCAATCAAGCCGCGTCAGCACGGCGAGGACGGCCGATTGGGGCAGGATGGTACCCCGGGGAATGCTCGAAACCAATGCCTAAGAGAGTGAAAGCACGCACGCACCAGAATGCTGACTTAGACTCGTCTTGGCAACAAATGTTCGATTTCGCTCTAGAAATCGACACCCCATACACCGCCCGCGGTGTTATGCAGACGCTGGTTCGAGGACGACGAATCGGGAAAAAGCCGGTTGACTACTGGATCGCCCGCTTCTGCTGGCACAACCAACTTGCCATGGCCATCAACGAAGAGAGTCGGTGTCTGCTCTGCCAAGTCTGAGCCTCTATACCTGAGAGCACGCCGCAGAAACGCCACTGCACCGTCATAAACGAGTGCCTTTTGCGAAGGGAATCAAACCTCGCTGGTACGCCGGCCTTCGACGCTACCCGGCAAGGGACTGGGCTCGGGTGTCCATGCGTCTGGATGTGCTTGCACGCTATCTACTAGCAGGCACGACGCTGCTTGCGGGCACTCGCTGCAACCAGGCCTGCGTCTCCCGGGATTTCACCACAGGTTACTGGTTCTCATCCGAGATCGAATAGATTTACTTTTTTTGCTGGGTTCCAAGCAGACAAATCAAATACGGCACCGATGGTTATGACGATTTTCAAGTATCCAATGCTGATCCGAAGATACCTTTCTTCCTTCGCTTCTCAATCATCGAGTTGTGCCATTTTCTATAGATTCACGGAGTCTCCCTTGATCCTCTACGCCGCCGCTGACCTCATCTGGGCCACCAAAATCAAAGCCACCGCCGAAGCTCTGGGCCTCTCCGCCCGCCCTGTCCGTACGCTGGAAATGCTCCACGCACGCCTGGAGGATTGTCCGCAAGCCAAGGCCCTAATGGTTGATCTCGACAAGGGCGAAGAGGGCCTGGCCCTGATCGTCGCCCTGCGGCAGTTCGAGGCAAGCCCATCGCGCCAGCAATTCAATCGGCTGCGGATTGTTGCTTGGGGCCCGCATGTCGCCAAAGACCTTTTGCAGGCAGCGCGAGATGCGGGTGCCGATGAAGTCATGACCCGAGGCAGTCTGGAACACAACATGGAAGAAGTGCTGATGAGGCTGGCGGGACGGGCATAATTCCCGGCACCGATGACCAAACCATCGAGATTCACACACAGCCAAACTGATGCTGCTGCGCTCGTTCGAGCTTCCGCCTACTGGGTATGCAATTGGGCTTCCTGCTAGGCTTCCTACTGGCCCCCCCCGCTCGCCCGCTTTGTTGATTTCCCGCTCTTGAGTTTCTCCGCAGCCTTCGTGACCATCCGCTTCCGCGCCACCTCATACTCCTCTTTCGACATCTCCCCGCTGTCACGCATCTGCTTCAGCGCGTCAAACAACCCCGTGTCCTGCGCGGCATCCTCCTTGGTCAAAAGCCGCCGGCGCAGCATGAGAATCATGAACCCGCCCGCGAGCATGAGCCCCGCGAAGACCGCTACCAGAATCAATATCTGGGTCGTTGCCGCCGAACTGTCCCGAGCCAATGTCAGCATCAAGACAGCGTACGCGAATGAGCATCACGGACCATTCGACCATTCGCCAACAAGCCCGCGTGGCTAGGCAACCCGCAATCGCCGCCTGGCCACGACCGCACCGACCAGCGCCAGGCCGCCCATGCCCGCCCACGCCGCGCCAGGCAAGGGCACCATGACCAGCGTCACATCGGTTGGACCGCCCGTGTCGGTGAATGTCAACAACTTTCCCTGGGGACTGAGGACGAAGTTGATGCTCATGGTCATCGTGTAGATCGCGCCAATCGCTGCCTGCGACGAACCAAAGCCCGAGAGGCCATCAAAGAGCACGCTCTGCGAGCCGGTGCTGGTCCGTGTGCGCGCGATCGTGACATCAGACACCGCGCCCCCGTCGCTCCGCGTACGCTGCCACGACGCCAACTGGTTGCTTGCGCCGAACGTGACGTTGGTGTAACTGGAAAAACTGTTGAACGAGGCGGTTTGTCCGAGGAAGGGCGCTCCAACTTCAAACGCCTGTGACAGGTTGACGCTGAAGTTGATTTCCGTCAGAGCGCTCGTCGTTACCCGCAGTTCCTGCCAGGAGAGATCCATGGTCTGCTCGAGGAGGCCCGAGCCGGAATCCCGCACCGTGCTCCGAGCTCGCACCGTACCAGAGACCGTCAAGTCCGGGGTGCTCACGGTGAAGGGCGTGAACGTGCTCGCGAAGACACCATTGCTCCCAGGGGTCAGCACCATGCCATTGCCTGTCTGCGCCAGATTGGTAGCACCCGTGACACTCACCAGCGCGGCGTTGGCATTGCTGGGAAAGCCCGCAATCAAACCGACAAGTATCACGCCCACAACTGTAACGTTGTTCTGGCCAACCACTCGCAGCGAACGCATGCTCGACATCTTCATCAACGCACTCCTGTCGTGACTGAGTGAGGAATTGCCGCGCAGAACAGCCATCCCCCGCGCGGAATCGACAGGATTATGCGGAATAAAAACGGTCACGCCCAGCAGTTGTGGGAGATGAAAGACGATCTTGCGAAGTGGGTCGCACCACCAACCACAAGCCCGGCATATTCGTCAGGATCAGGCGAGTCTGAGAACGGCGCATGAAGAACTTGACCAAGGCCGGTAACAGACGGCTGGTCGCTCTGGTTCATTTGCGATTGACCAAGCCGCCGCACTAGGCTGCGCGGCTGCATACCTGCCCAAACGCACACTTGCTCAGATGCTCAGTTGCTTGGCCCGACGCCCGCGATAGAAGACAAAGCCCATGGTTGCGAGCGCGCCCAGAGTGACATGCTGCACCGGCACGAGGACCAGGCACGCGTTATCAACGATGCTGTCGGGGAAGTGAACACTGACGACACTGCCCGCCGCGTTCACGGTGAAGACGTAGGTCGTCGCCATGCGGTACATGCCTGAAATCGTGATCGGTGTGGTGTCACCCTGACCGCGATTGATGATCGGTGTGCCAGGACCGCTCGAAAGCACACTGCCTGGGTTGAACGCCACGCGCGGCAACTGGGTCGATTCATGGGTCGAGTCGGTGTATCCGGTCGCGAGTTGGCCCGCAGCCCCAAAATTGACGAATCCGTTCATCTGGTGCGATGCTGTGCCAGCACCGATAACATCGCCACCCAGCAGGAAGTCCTGCACAACGGAGATGCTAATTTCACGATTGCCCGTGCCCGAAGCACTGAACACAAAGTTCGTCAGCGTCAGTTCGAGGCACTGCTGGGTATCGCTCGCTGTGTTGCTGAACCGCACAGTGCCAGAGACGAAGTCGTTGCCACTGCCCAGAGAAAAGGACTGCTGGCTCGCTTGTCCCACACCGAGGGGACCTGGACTACCCGTGGTTGGAAGATTGTGTACGCCAGTGATCGTGATCTGTGCGGCGTCCGCCGAGGGAGCGAAGGCAAGCAGTGCCGCCACCATCGAGAAAACGCAGACCAAAATCGCTCCGCACGGGTATCGCATACACATTCCAACAATGGTACCAACAGGGCACCGATCAGCCTCGCACAATGAGAATACAACGCAATGTGAAGCCGTCAATGAAAGAAGGTTGTTTCTTTACTTTTCTTGGCAGAAACCCCTACTGGGACGCACGAATTTGCGCATGCACACGCTTACGTGTCAGTATTGCGCAAGTCTGTCTCCACAAGCAGGTTGCGAGGCGATCGCCCCCCCACCACCCTCACGGATATATGGGTGACGGAGAGAAGGCAGTTGAGCAGAGTACAAAAGCAAAGCAGCCCTGCGAGGTGCAGGGCTGCTTTGACTTAATATGTAAGGACGAAACCTATACGTTATCCAGTACAAGACTGGATATCGGATTAGGCGCGGTTCAGGTTGCGACGACGGATCGCCGCACCGACACCGACGAGGGCCAAGCCACCGAGGCCAGCGAAGGCTGCGGGGGGCAAGGGAACCAGAGCCAAGCAGGCGTTGTCCACGCCGCTGTCGGGCAGGAAGATGCTGGTCGTGCCGCCAGCAGCATTGATGGTGAAGGTGTAGGTGGTCGCGATGCGCCAAACATTGCTGGCGACCTGGACGGGCAGGCTGAGCGTGCCGCGGTTGATGGGGGTGGTACCAGCGCCAGACGACAGAACATTGCCGGGGTTAAAATTGTTGTTCAGCACCGTGGCAGCGCCGCCAGCGTTGTGGTTGGTGACGACGGTGCCGGTGGCCAGCTGGCCAGCAGCGCTGAAGTTCACCGTGCCGTTGAGCTGGTGCGAAGCCGTACCGGAGATCGCACCGCCGTCAAGGACGTAGTCCTGAACGATTGCGATGGTGATGGTCTGGTCGGTCTGGCCAGTCCCCGTGAACGTGAAGTTCGTCAGGGTGAGTGCCAAGCACTGCTGAGACTGATCAGCGGTGTTGCTCCAACGAGCAATGCCGTTCCAGCTGTTGTTGGCGGCAGAGCCGCTGAAGCTGAACTGACCGCCACTGTTGATGGCTACGGGACCAACGCCGGGGCCCTGGGTCGAGCCACCGTTAACGACAACCGTGGCGGCCTGAGCCATACCAGCGGCGGCGACGAGCGCCAAAATACCAAAAACCTTCTTCACGTGTATTCCTCCCTAAAAGGGT
>CAYRPC010000053.1:0-17590 GCA_964425995.1 uncultured Phycisphaeraceae bacterium | reverse complement strand
CCCGCCAGCCCGCCGGCGGGCGCTGTCCCCCAATTATCCTGTCGAGAGCACAGGCTGGCGCAGGTCCAGACCCTATGTACCGACGGTTACGGGCCCTGGCATCGCGGGCACGAAGTCCTTCGCGTCTTGTTCGACTAGCCTGCAACGGTCTTGCCTGGGCACCAGGGAGACGTGTTCCTGCAACGCGACGCACGCCTCGAAGGCGCGATAGCGCCAGCGCAGCGACCATGCGGGCTTTGGGAACACTTGCCCTGCGAGGATCGAAATGACAGCGCCGTGCATGTTGAGTGGTCCCTGTCCGTTCATAAACAGTTCGCGAAATGAGTGGCGGTAGTAGTTACGAATCAGTCGCCAGAACGGCTTTGTACTGCTTTCAACGAACTTGATATGCCTGGCCGAGGCTTGTGCGGGGGATATCTGACCTCGCAGCATCGCGAGCGCAAGGTTGGCCGCGTGATGGGCACTCATCATGGCCAGCGTGACGCCTGTGGAGAAGATCGGATCAAGAAAACAGGCCGCGTCGCCCAGCAAGAAGTATCCATCGCCCGCGTATGGGCGGCAACGATAACTGAAGTCCGCGAGCACTTCGTTGGTCTGGCTGCCTCGTGCATCGCGCATGCGATCGCGTAGGACGGGGCAGCGTGCAATGGCCCATGCGAGTATGCGCTGGGGTGGCACGTTGATGGTTTTCGCGTAGGAGGGACGGGTGACGAAACCGACGCTGGTCTTACGATCGTTCAGAGCGATGATCCAGAACCACCCTTCCTCGCACATGATGATGCAAGGGTGACCGCGCTCGTCTGCGTCACGGTGCCAGACACCCTCAAAGTGCTGGAAGTAGGCTACTTTCTGAAGTTCGGGCTCTTCGAAGTTTTTTCGAAGGTTCAGAGTGCGCCCAACGAGGGTGCCATGGCCAGACGCGTCGAGGAGGCATCGTCCCTCGACCTGCGCGGGGCCATCGGTGCCCTGTGCCGTGACGATGACGTGATCGTGTGTCAACTTGTCGATCGACTTGACGGGACATCCCTCTCGGACATGAGCTCCCGCCTCGCGGGCTTTGTCGAGCAGGAGTTTGTCAAAGGGTGCTCGCTCGATGTTGAACACAGGAAACCCGGGCAGCAAACCATCGCGGAACGAGAAGCGACGCGTCTGGGGGTTATTGCCAAAGCCGAACTCCGCACCAAACTTGGGCACATGGGGCAGCGTCTTGATTGCCTCTTCGAGGCCAAGCTCACGCAGCAGAGGCGTGTTACGAGGCAGGATCGATTCGCCGATGTGGAATCGCGGGTGGATGTCTTTTTCGAGCACGCAGACCGACAGGCCCGCGCGGGAGAGTGTGAGAGCCGCGGTCGATCCCGCTGGCCCACCCCCCGCGACGATCACGTCATACTTCTTAGTCATGATGATCTCAACGACTCATGCGTCCCGATGCAAGCGGATACCGGTACACGCGCCTGTCCAAGTTGAGGATAGGACGCAGTACGGTATATGCTCGCGCCGTTCGTCGGCAAGCAACCGCGCCAGAACGCCCATCGCTGTCACCGAGAATTGCTCGCCCACGTGGCGGGCATCTTCGTGCATTGAAGAGGTATCGAGACCTGCTTCTCGAGCGCCCAGGGCTTCGGCACGGTCTAGCCATGTGCCCGTTCCAGAACCCAGCACGCGCGCCGGAGGCCCAAGTTTTGTGAGCACACTGGCGACGGCGTGATGCATGGAGGCTGGCGTGGTTGTATTGGCCCAGGCCACCTGCTCGAAACGCGCCAGGCAGCGAGCCCCGCGTGCCCTGGCGTGTGATGCATCTTCGAGGACGAAAGCGATGGCTCCCGCGTGGCTCACGAACCCCTGCTCGAGTGCTGGGTCTGGGAAGTCCGACGTATTAGTGTGCTGCTGGGCCTGCAATCCGCATTCGCGGTAGACGCGATCAACAATTGGGTGGGATTCCTCGCATGCACCTATGAGTGCGACATCGCTGGCTCCCTCGCTCACGCGAAGGAACGCAAGCCCAATCGCGTCCAGTCCTGCGCAGCGTGAGCCGATGATGGTTTGGCAAGCGCCACGGATGCCCAGCATTGTGCTGGCATGGGCGGCGGCGGCGTTGGGGACGCCTTCGGCAAAGAGGACAGGATTCCCGGCAAGCACACCTTCGGTGACGATCTGTTTATAGAAATCAATGCAGCAACTCGGGCTCGCGTGCATGGATCCAAGGAATGCGCAAGCGCCTGCAACGACATCGTGACCGGGAGCCAATCCGGTGTGCGCCAAGGCCTTTGCTATGGCCGCGACGGCGCATCGGGCATAGGTGCTCAGGCGTCGGGCTTTTTTCGTGTTGATCCACGGAGCCAGCATCGTGTCATCGAACGCGCCCCTGGGTTGTGTCCAAGCGGGCAAGAGCGGATCGAAGCCAGTTGCGTGGAGCACGCCCATGCCTGTGATCCAAACTTTGCGAGGGGAACTTGCCAACCCTCGCATAGGGCTTGCTTCGCGTCGGATGATGACGCATGTGTTTGCGCCGCCAAAGCCCAGCGAAACGTTCAAGCCCGCGTCCCAGCGTTTGGAGACGGCGTTGCCTGTGGCGACATTGATATCTGGATACTCGATGTCGTCCATGCTTACGTTTGCGCACGCGGGCACGACTTCCTCTCGCATTGCCTGCATCGACAGGATCAACTCGACTGCACCAGCGCCACCCAGTGTGTGTCCAAGATGGCTCTTGAAGCCCACGATGGGAACGTTTGGGGCGTGCTCACCCAAGGTATGAACCAGCGCCGCATGCTCGGACGCGTCGTTGTCGGGCGTGCCTGTCGCGTGTGAGGCGATCATGCCAAGATCACGAGGCGAGATTTCCGCGCGGGCAAGGGCGGTGCGCATAGCCCTTGCGGCACCATCGCCCTCGGGATGTGGCTTGGTGAGATGGTGCGCGTCCGCAGATTCGCCCCAGCCAGCGAGACACGCGCGTAGACCAGCACCGCGGCGTTTCGCGTCGTTGGCACGTTCGAGCACCACGATGCCGTATCCCTCTGCGAGCTTCATGCCCATGCGATCCTTGGCGAAGGGGCGTAGCGTGTTGGGCGTGACCAGGCGGAGAGACGCGAATCCTGCCCATGCATATTCGCTCATAGGGTCATAGCCACCAGCGATGATGATGTCGGCGGAGCCGTTGCGAAGGAGCGTGGCACCTAGTGCGATTGCGCCAAGGCTGGAAGAGCAGGCAGAGCAGGTCGTCAACGTGCCCCCGTATATGCCCAGTCCATGCATGGCGCGGGTTGCGATTGCATCCGCTAGAAAGTCCTTCAATTGCTCGGGATCATCCTGGCGAAGAAATCTTCCACCCGCTCGCAGGCCATGCAACGTGGTCCCCAGCACCAGCATGGTTCGTGCCGGGTTGTCTGGCGGAGCATTTTGCGAGAGCAGGCCGGCATCTCGCATCGCAGCAACGATCGTCGCGCGCAGGTACCTTGTCTCACGGGGCAGGGTGATGTCATCCAAGGAGTCCATAGGCATCGATGGCAGTTCCATCGCCTGCCCACCTGTTGCTTCTTGGGGCAGGGGCGATTCCACGGCGGTCACCGATCCCATGCGTGTGCGGTGCTCGACAATTGCGCGAAGGGCTTGCTGGGGAAACAAGCCCGCTGAGGTCATGAGACCCATGCCAGTGACGATGATCGGATCATGTGTGCCGTCTGGCGAGTCCGCAGTCCGCAGGATGTCATCCTGGATTGCATCGCGTCGATTGCTGTTATCTCTCGCCATACCTCTTTTTTCCGCCGCGACCCGTTCTGAGACTGTTGGCACACAGACATTGTGCGTGCGGTACCTACCTGTGATACTCAAAGGCCCGATGCAACACCAGCCATTGTTCGGGATGTTTTTCGACTATCGATTCCAGCGTACGCGCGAAGGCGAGCACTGCGGGATCAACTCCATTCGCATCGCGCACGCCCGCGTTGGGATCAATTGGTTCACCCAAGACGATTCGAAACCTGCCCTGTCCGAGTCGCAATGTAAACACGGGAATGATCGAGCTTCCTGTCAACCTTGCGAGTTTATAAGGTCCGGTGGGCAAGCGAAGTTTACCGTGAAGGAGGTTCACCACCTCGCCCCGCTGTCCAGGCATCGTTCGATCACCCTGCATGACCACGACTTCGTCCCGGGATAATGCTTCGCGAAGCTCGAGCCAGGTATCAATCCCGTCATCTATGGGCGACTCCACGATGCCGAGGGCTTCCCTGAGGCTGCGTCTGCTGCCCTCAAAGGATTGGGCAATGTCTCGCTTGAAGACCACCTGTACGACCCGTTCGACCTTGGCCAAACGCGCCAGCCCGACTTCGAACGATCCGATGTGGGCCGTGAGCAGCACCGCGCCGCGCCGAGTCTTCCGAGCGAGTGCATACTCCTTTTCTCCAACAGTCTCGACGATGCTTGAGTCAAGTTCCTGGGGAGTCTTGCGTGAAGCCTCCGCGACATCAACCACAAAATCGTAGAAGTTGCGAATCACGCCGTTGCGATATGACGCTACTCGTTTGGATGACACACCCGCGCCAAACAACGCACGGGCATTGGCTTTTGTGACATCGCGTACATGGCTGGATGCTGCGCTTGCGACAACGCCAGCCAGTGGCCCGAGCAATCGAGCAACGCCTGGGGCTCGACATATCAATTGAAACAAAGGGTCGAGGGTTTTGGGCGTGGAGGTCCCTGCCATGGCTGGTTGCCTGGCATTCGCATCTGGTTGATGCGTGGGCTGGGCCTTACTTTCCGCCACACTATGCACGCTCGTCTCCGTCTATCGGAACTATCCCTGCCCTGTATCGCTGTGGTTGCAAGCACAGCAAACGGATAGTATCGCAATTGCTTCACAATCAGCGGCGTGCGCGGGTTCTCTGATGCACCACCCCCGCGGCTTGCAAGTCGCATCTGCATAACCTCGCTGCTATGGCGACTTTTTCTCCGCCAATAACTTCTCGCACCACAAACGCCGTTGGTTCTCCAGGACTTGTGCGGCATCAGATGTCGCCCGCTTTCTATCGCGCGTGCCGTCTTGCGTGCCAATTTATCCATGTGCAGTGCATTCGCCATGAAGTCTCCGGGCTTGACCGAGTGCCCAGTTCTGGCGGGGCGATCCTAGCCGTGACACACATCAGCCATCTTGAGCCGATCGTGGTCTCGACCGTGCTGCGGCGTCGGGTTCGCTGGATGGCGCGCGTCGAGTTCTACCGCACGGCGTGGGCACGGTGGATGCTCGACATGGGCGGGGCGTTTCCTGTGGATCGCTTTGGCTGGTCCTTACCAGCGGTGCGATGGGGTGCGTCGCTGGTACGCGAGGGAAACGTGATCGGTGTTTTTCCAGAAGGCGGGGTCTCACAGGGATGCGCGTCTGTTCTTCTAGGAGGCTCAATTCACGCGGGCGTCTGCACGATCGCGCACCACACGCAGACACCGATCATCCCAGTGGTGGTTCTGGGCACGCACGAACTCAATCGCGTTGGTCCGTGGTTGCCATTTCGGAGAGCGCGTCTGTGGACTGCCTTTGGCGAACCAGTCGTACCACCATCGCTGGCGATTACTCGCAAGCAGGCGCGTTTGCAGATGCGAGAGAGGCTCGAACATGCGTTTCGAGCGCTCTATGAAAATCAACTTGCCCAGCACTCTTTGCTTCCCAGCATTGTGCCGGATCGCGAGGTCCGCATGGCTTAATTCGCTTTCGTGAACTTGCTTGTCGCCAACGCTTGTCACTTGCCCTTGCGCTGCAATGTCCGATACGTTCTACAAACTGGTCCGCGCGGTTGGCACATCAGCATTCTGGGTGAGCGCTGTTCCTGTCGTGATGGGGCTAGAAAATATTCCTCGCGCGGGAGCGTGCATCATCGCGGCGACACATCAATGTCCGTATGACGTGCCTCTGCTTATCCGGCATGCCCCGCGATTGCTCGACTTTGTGAGCATCACCGAAGTATTTCGCCAACCCATGGTCGGCTGGCTCTACACCAATCTCAACGCGTTTCCGCTCGATCGCTCCAGGCCAGACGCAAAGGCAGTTCGCAGAGTTCTTGATCGCCTTGCGAAGGGGCGGGTGATTGCGATGTTCCCCGAGGGTGGCTTTCGTCGAGGGATTGACTCGGTCATTTCCAACGGACATATCCGTCCTGGCGTTGGTCGCATCGCACAGATCGCGAGCGTTCCGATTGTGCCTTGCGTGATTTTCAACTCACTGGCGTATGCGAGATTCAGGAGTTGGCTTCCGTTCAGAGCGACGAGGTATGGTGTTGCCTTCGGTGCACCCATTGCATCAAGCGAGGATCATCCGCAAGTTGAGGCAAACCTTGTGCTTTCCATGCGTGCTCTGCACGCCTCCCTCCGGGAGCGGGTTGGTGTTCCCGATCTCAATGCGCCGGCGATATAGATTGTGAACCGAGTCGATGCTCGCGTGCGAGGCGCCGGGCTCGCAGGACAAGCAAGGGAACCAGTACGCCCACGGCCCCGACTAGAGAACCCACGATTCCGACCGACGCGACAAGCCCGAGGGACTGAATCGCCGGCGTGTTCGTCAACATCATCGCGGCAAAGCCTGTGGCAGTGGTTGCAACAGCGAGCAGCACGGCGTGAAGCGAAGGGCGCAGGCTCCGCAGCAACCTCGGCACATCGGATTCGGATTCGCGTGAGATCACCACGAGGAAGACGCCAGCGTCTACGGCGATGCCATCAAGAAGCGGGATAGCAACGCAGTTGATGGGGTTGAGCCTGATCTGGCCAATGGCCATGCAGGCTACAACCGCCGCGCTGGCGCAGAAGAGAGGGACCAAGGCGAGCAGTACATCGGCGGGCTTGCGGAACACGACGCAAAGCCATGCGAGCACGAGGATGATCGAGATGGCAATCGAGCGGGGAAGTCCTTTTCGCGTTGCGGCTTCGAGTTCGGTCGAGACAGCGGACAAACCCGCGATCGAGATACCCGGAACGTCTGCGATCGCGTCCTGCAACACTCGCACCGTCTTGTCGCGACGCTCGCGATCATGGAGGGGCGCGGCAAGTCGCACGAGAAGGACGGTGCTCTTGATATCTTGCGCATGACCACTCGCAAGTTCATTCGAAGGAAAGAGACGTTCGGCAAGCGACGGGTACTTCAACACGCTGGCGATGTCGGGCGGGCTATTGCTCGACAGAACCTCCAGAAGCCACTTGCGGTAGCCCGCGTACGCCTGAGAATCGAATGCGGACTGCGCGAGAGTGTCGTCGAAGTCAATTGCAAAGCGGGTAGCATCCGTCACGGCGAGCCACGCCTTCGTTGATTCCTGGCTGCGCGGGTCGGGTAGGAGTTGATGCAGACCCAGCACTGCTTCCACGCCCACGCCAGCGCAGGCGGGAGATTGCAATCGAATCGCAGCGTCGTAGGCGACTTGCACGAGCATGCGTGCATCTTCGGTCCGCACTTCGACGGGAATAACTTCTCCTTGCGAGGCAAAGCGAGTAATGACCTCGCAGGTGGACCGCAGGGCCGCGTTTGGCTGAGGATGAAGCATCGTCAGGTCGGCTTCCAACCTGGGCACGATGCCCCGCGATGCTCCAGCAATCAGCACGACCGCCAGCACCGCAAGCGTCGAGAACAGCCACGTGCGTGGGCGGGATGCAACCGGCACCACGATTGCGCCGAAGCGCGAACTCTCGCTCACATGCGAGCCGACTCGCTTGTCTACCAGCACCAGCACAGCAGGCATGAGTATGAAGACGGCCAGCAGCGCCCCGATCAGGCCCAATGCGCCCATGCTCGCAAAGTTACTGAGCATTTTGATTTCGCTGGGCCAGAGCGAAGCAAAGCCGAAAATGCTCGTCATGCAGTTGGTTGTGATGGGCATGGCCAAGTGGCCCGTCGTACGAACGGCGGCATCTTTGGGCGATTCTCCCGCCGCTCGCCGACTGTCGTAATGCGCGAGGAAGTGGATTCCGTAATCTACCCCAAGACCCGCCAGCAACGCTGCGACCGCCGCTGCCAGGGGCGAGATGGACGAAGCGAATGCGGCGTGCGCGGCAAACCCGACGATCATTCCCGTGCCAGCGACTGCGCCGATGAGCACGGGGGCGAACCATCGACGATAAAAGAGCACGAAGAGGACGTAGAGGCACAAGATCGACACACACGTGCTCACGATCGAATCTTTTCGAATCGTTCGCGATGCGGTGGTTGCGATCGCCGCGGCGCCTGCGACCTCGACGCGAAGGCCCTCTAAAGGCACCTGCGCTATCGCGCTGCGCACGAGGGTGACGAGGCGTGCAGAGGCATCCATATCAGTCGTGACCGAGCGCGCGCCTATTCGTACAAGCACAGCCCGTTGGTCGAGAGATTGCTCTGAAGTCGGCGCGGACTGGGAAAGAGTGGAGACTCCGGCTGGTGCTCTTGTTCGCAAGTTCGCGGGTACCAGTTCGAGCAGGCGCAGAGGATCTTGCAGGATTCGATCACCCAATGCTGAGCCCACGGGCCCCGGCGCTGCCACCATGGCCTCGTTGCGAGCCCATTGCATGTTCATGCTTTGGCGTGTCAATCGGGAGGACAGTTCCGCCTTGCCATGATCGTCGAGATACCACGTGGCGTTTGGGAGCATCTGCTCGCGAATGAATGCTTCGACGGACGGTTCCGACATCGTGCGCACCCATGCAACCAGAGAATTACTCTCCGGGCATTGCACAATTTTCGATGCTATCGCATGGGCAACGCGATCAAGTCGAGCCTTGGCGTAGGGATGGGCCTCGGCGTCGGCATGCCCAGAATCGTCCGACACCATTACCATCAGCGCATCGCCAGAACGATATAGCGTCGTGACCCGATGCATGGCTTGTGCGGCCTTGCTTTCCGAGCCCAGCATTGATTCCAGCGATGTCGACACACGCATACGAGTAAGCGTTGTGATCGACACAACCATCAGGAGTAACGCTGCCACAACCACAAGCATGGCATGACTCGTCGACCACGCGGCTACTCGCGAGACGATCTGCCAGCGATCTGCCAGGGGAGAATCCCTCACGGCAGCCTCTTCGCTCGTGCTGGCGGGATGAATGTACGAGGATTCAGCAGCGGATTAATGCCAATATCCTGTGAGGTCTGGATGATGATCGTTCCGCTCGTTGATCGGAGTGTAATGCGCGTGGGCCAGATTCCTCCGGGTACTTGGGCGACTCGCTCGTAGGTCATTTCGAGATCATCACGAATGCGGAAAAGTCTGGGCACCAGCGTCGACCGATTTACTTCGCAGACAATCTCGTGAGCTAAGAGGTGTTCTGGGGACGCAACGTCGGACGTCATGCTGTCGTCTTGGATGACAACTACCAACGTATCTGGGGTCGAGCGGGAGGAATCTACCCTTGCTCGCTTCATGATGGCGGGATCAAGCAGGCCAACCACCTTGCGCATGGATGCTGCCACGTGTGAGCCCGCGACCTGGCTGCGAGGGTCATCTTCCCGCATGATGAACAGATAGGCGTTGCGGCTCGCGACTTCTCCATGATGGTCTTCATCGACCGTAAGTTGTGGATTGTCCGTTTGATGCTCCTGAGTGTGCAGCAAGGCGCTCGTGGTGATAGCCGACAGTTCGGTTATACTTTTCTCGCGTCGTGCTGTGAGGGTCAGGTCGAACACTGCGTGTCCAAACTTCCAGGCACGAATACGCGCCTTGTCCGGGAAGTCGAGCACCATAGCACCATCAAGGCGCACTCTGTCTCCTTTCTCGTCTATCAACTGGATTTCACAATCGGCCTGCACCTGCTTTATGGTTGCGGATCGAGTTTGAAGTATGGCGAGTGACTCTTCGTCGCTCATCGCGGCATAGGTAGGCAGCCTTGCGGTACACGCCGACCCGATACTCGAGAAGACAAGGCCACAAAATAGCAGCAAGAATGGCGATGTTCTCATGAGGCTTGGCTTCCGCATAGATTGACAACTTCAGATCGACACCTCGCTACCCGCGAGCGGGCAGTCGACGCAGCAGTTTTCCCGTAGGTCCCCGGGGGAGCGAATCCACCCGCTCCAAACTGCGAGGTACCTTCAGGCTCGAAAGTCGCTCTTTGAGAAAGTTTCGAAGGGTATCGCTACGAACTGGGTTTGACGGGTCGCTTGCAACGTACTTGGCGTGCAGACGCTCGACAGTATCGGAGGCCCGCTCGCCCCATACCAGGCACATCGCGACACCTGGATGCGAGGAGAGCACCGCTTCGACCTCGAGTGGATTGACTTTATACCCGCCCACGTCGATGAGCAGTTTGATCCGACCAGTGATGTGCACGCTTGCGTTCGCGTCCATCGTCGCGAGATCGCCCGTGGGCCAGTGTCCATCGACGACTTGCATCGAGCCATCAACGTATCCCTGTGCCATTGATGGCGAACGCACGAGCAGTTGCCCCTCTTCGCCCGTGGCGCATGGGAGCGTCGGGTCGTTCGAATCTACGATTCGCATGCTGACGCCCGCGACACCGGGTCCAACATCGGTGAGATGTGCTTCTGTGTCGTCATCTCTTCCGTGGCGCACGGCAACAGTCCCCAACTCTGTCGCACCATACAACTGGCCAACGTTGATGCTCCATCGGTCGCGCATTGCACGCCACAGGCGTTCGGGAAGATCGAGCCCGCGGAAACTGCGAGACGCAGAGAGTGAGATCGAACATCCGCTCTCGCCAAGAGGTCGAATTGAAAAGGCACGCCCGGCAGTACGGTCGCGTTCTCCGTCACCACTCTCGTCAGCGACTGACTGGTTACGTGCGGCACCCACACCAGTGTCGCGCCAGTTTCAAGCACACCCCAAGTCAAGTCGATGCCGTACGAATGGCACACAGGCACGGCGAGCACCACGCGATCCTGCACGTCCAATCCGAGCCCCTCGCGTACGTTTCTGGCGACGGCAAGCAAGGAAGTAGCGGTACGAATGGCGAGTGCGGGTTGCCCTGTCGTACCCGAGGAATTCAAAACAATCGAGCCGTCATCCTTCGAAGGAAAAATCGTCGACTTTACAGAATGATCGCCGGTCGCCATGGCCAACGCGAACCCCTCATGGCACTCACTGGGCGATAGCAAGACGCTCGTGCCCACTGCGCGCATTCGGGCGGCAATTTCAATTGATGCGGTGGATGGATGGATGGCATCAACTCGCAGACCGCATGCAACCGCACCGATCAGCGTGGCAATCGTCGTTGGATGTGGGCTTGCAATGACTGCCACGGTTTGCGTTGCACTGACACCAGGGATTCGCCACAATTGCGAGGCTGCCCGGGTACATGCGTCGTGAAGTTGACGATACGTCCAGGCAAAGTGCTCGCTTCCCATGGCATCGCAGATGACGAGGGCGGTCGCCGAAGGCCGTCGCATGGCGTGAACTGAGATCGCATCCAAGAATGTGGTCACGCGTTGCGCAACTCCGAATCCAACTGAACGTTTGATCCCGGCGCGAATACGCCTTCCACTTCGAGAAGCAAATCTCGTCGGCAAATATCAGCCCGAATGACCTCCAAGTGGCTTGTGCCTGGCCAAGCTCGTTCCGAGAGCGAAACGATCAATCCAAGATCAGCCTCTCGTGCGACGTACACACGAATGGTACTGGCCTGGGTGAAACGTTCGTGACCAAGCGTGGCAGCCTGGTTGATGAGCGCGTCAAGGTTCATAAGCGTCTCCTCCCACTGCGCCCGCAGGTCGCCTGCGTGCACGGTGTGTTCGCCTCGGACGCTCGCGGTACCCCCCACGATGAGCCTAGGACCACCTGGCAGCATGGCGCGTGTGGCACGGACAAAGCAGGGTGGACGGGGGCCGTAGAGCGTCGAGTAGGCAAGCGCCGGCACTTGGCGTGGATTCTCGATGGGCGTACCGGGCGACTTGCTTGCAAGGCCCGCGATGATGAGCGACGTGCCGTCATGGCCAATGCCCGTGGCTGTCGGCACGTACCGGGCGAAGTGGGCGGCATTGCCGAACCAAGAGGTAAACGCCAGGAAGCGACCGACATTGAAAGCGCGATACCGCTCGCTGTAGGGGCTGAGCGGTTGGTGGATGGCGGGAAGGAAGTTCCAGAAGCGGATGGGATGGGGTGTACCGGCGGATTCCATCTGCGACCTGATCCAGGCCAAGATGCTCGACGTCGCGTCGATGAGTTGTTGCGCGGGCATGCTTCGTGCGTGTTCTACTTCAATGATCGTCATGGAAAAACCAGGTCCGCGAGATACTTGGGCATGGACTCCCACCCGCAGGCCTGGTACAGAAACTCGTATGGAGCCCTCGGGCGATGGTGCGCATACGCCTTCGACCCATGAAGGAACCGCACACGAAAGATTCGCGAGCGGAGAAGTCGGCGTGTTGTCAATGAGTTTTCCTGTTGTCATGACGGGTTTGCTGGATAATACCTGCACGACTGATTGGCAGCGAACGCGACGAGCGCCGCAGGAATGATCACACCCACAAAGCCATTCGCATTCCCTCGAGCGAATAAGTCGCAGACTCGCTTTGCATGCAATCATTCCAATCTTGTCATTCCAATTTTGATCCGCACTCACACGACCCAATCAATCGTTTGCGATGCCGCTTCTATTGCCTGTCTTCGCTCTGGCCTGAAGTTCTCCGGTATCGACGTACGACGCGACACAAACAACAGTACCGGAATCCCATCAACCTGTCCAGCCCATTGTGTACACCGCCATCGGGTGACCAAAACAGCAGTGTTGGATCATCGTGGTGGGGCTTGAACACCTTCGGGTGATTGTGCTGTGTCCGAAGGGGTTGGGGACTGTGCTTTGGGTGTGGGGACCGCCTCCAGGGGTTTGACTTCGCGGGTTGCGTGTGGCAGTCGGAGCTCAAGGTCGGCTTCCGAGAGGCCCGTATCCGTCTTTACATTGGAAAAAATGATAATCGTTGACTCGCCCTCTGGGTCGATCATCTCGAAGGCTCTGGCACAAGGAACCTGCATATCCAGCAAAACGCGAATGCGCTCAAGGCTGTTTCTGGTTGCGTCGTCTAGGGGTATCAACTCCAATGCGAGAAGTTCCGCACCGCGCATTTGAGACTCAGGCAGGCTCAATTGGGCGACTTCGATGCGAGTGATGGAAAACTTCCGGCGGAGTGTCTCGAGGCGTGGAAGCGGCCCGCCCGCGGCATCGCGCAGGCCATCGACGCGATAGACCTCGACGAGTTTGTCTTCCGGGTATAACAGCCGGATTTCATCCGCAGCGACTCGCATCACCGAGGCTCGGGGTTTGGTCGTGGTCCAGAGGACCGCATCGCCCCTGGCGCGAATGGTGCCGTGCGACACGAGCGGCTTGCGAAGCAACACGGAACTTTTGCGCTGCTCGAAAGTCGCGGTCAGGTCACGGATTGTTGCCACACGCTTGTCCATGCTCTCTAGTAGCAAGAGCAAGTCAGGCTCGATAGCGGGAGCGGTAAGTACGCCGGGATCCTTGGTGACTAACGAACCGGGAGATTCCGCCTTGGGAGCCTGCAACTTCTCGCCAGATGTGCCCTGAACTGGCTGGCTGGGTTGCGTGTTGGGTGAAGATATCTGGGCGTGCAGCGTCATTGCCAACGATGTCATGAACAACATCGCTATTGCGATGTGGCGAGCGCACCAAGACACGGGCGACGATGTCGATGCGAACCGGACGCTCTGCGCATGGCGTATTTTGTGCATTGCATCAATCGAAGGCTCGGGCATGGTTGGTATTCTCTTCATTGATTCAGCCTGGTTTCAGTTGATGTTTTGGAGTTCCGCCATGAAACTCTCCTTCGTCCGGCATCGCCTTCGTCAGCACGATCAACCCAGTCGCAATCGTCATCTGCCCAGTTTCTTGGGCGATGCTGGCCCGAACGTCGAACATTGCGAGCGAGCCCATTTCCTTGGCAAGCGTGGACTCGAGCGTGATGCTCGCGGGCGGCGTGATGCCCGTAAGTATCTTTACATTCACTTGTGCGAGGCGAGCGGGCATACCGATTGCCTCCTTCGTGCCGCTCAGCCAGGCAAGGCCACTGACTTGAGCCAAGGCTTCAGCGATGAGAACGCCAGGAACCAGCGGGGCATCGGGAAAGTGTCCACGAAAGAAGTCCTCGTCGCCAAGAATGTGCCACACGCCACGAGTGGATTTGCCAGGTTCCAAAGCATCGAGCGAACTGACGAACCGGAAGGGCGGCCGATGGGGCAGGGTTCCGAGCAAGCGGGCAAGGTCTGCGGGATTTTGTACGCTCACTGATCTTCTCTTGGCAGCGTCTCGACAAATGTGCTGAGCGTCAAGACGGTCGCGAAGGCCGACTTATCCATCGTTCCCTCGCGAATGCGCACCCGAAACTCCTTCTCGATGTTTGTCACCACGAGAAGCACGTCGAGCGAATCCATGTCATATTCCCCGCCCATGAGTTGCATGGCATCCTCGATGGGCGTAGCAGGGTCGAGCTTCATGCTCTCGCGGACGATGCGCTTGACTCGTTCAAGGGTTTCGTGTGAAGGCATGTCATTGCAATCCGGATAGAAGTCTGTAAAAGTTTGAGGTTGGCCTTGGCAGGAATAATAACCGTGCTTCCCGTTTGAAGGGGGCGCGGGAGATAGGTGATGCCCCTGCCGCCATTCAAAATCAAAAAATGTACTTTATGGCGATTGTCGCGGCCATGACCATGATCACGCCAATGCGGTATGTGATGGGCGCGCAGGAGGTGGTCGAGCGGCTGTGCGAAGTGGCGGAGTAGTGGGGGGGGGGATGTGGTTGTAAAAATAATCCGGGCATAAAAACAACCCGGGCCTTGTGGGGCCCGAGCTTCGTGTGTGTGAGTTGTGGCGGCTGGCGAAGATGCCGGCGAGGCCGAGGGCTACGACTGCGCTGGGGGGCGGGGACGCCGAAGTTCTGGATGTAGACGGTGGTGTCGAAGTGGTTGTCTCTGGAGTCACTCAGGATGAAGGTCACGGTGTTGAGGCCAGGGTTGACGGGGGCCAGGAACGCGAAGCCAGCGCCGTTGGCAGTGGTAATTACGCCGTCGAGTTCGGTGCCGCCTAGGTTGGTCATGGCGGGTTGGTTGATGTTGACAACATTGATCTGGACATGCGAGCTGGAAGCGGCGGCAAGGACCAACAAACCGATGGAAACAATCTTGCGTGTGTCTCTTTTCTCCTGCAAAGAAGTTCACGGTGGATAGCGCGAACGGGAGAGAGAGGTTGTCGGTACCACGCACCAACGCGGACGTGTGGGTTTGAATCGTCGCGAAAAACGATGAAACGTCCGGCGAAGAAAAAATCTGCCCAATATCTCTTGTTGAGGTTAGCCACCTTCATAAGCGTCCGTGCAAAGCAGAAATGTTGGGACCGTCAGGGTGAAATACCAAATCATTCACGTCTACTTTGCACTTTCCCACGCCGCGTACGGATTTTGATTGGCATAGACAGTTTTGAGCTATCGATGTTTGAAAACAGGGGTATGGCGAGATAGACTACTGACCCAGTCCAAAGTTTTGGATAGGGACAATTCGGACCGCACGTACTACTGACCCGCGCGAGGGCCCTTTCCGAACCTCGCAACGCTGAGAAGATCAGCCGGGCGGTGGGAGGTTGGATCAATGGGTAAGAAGGAAGTCACCAATATTTTCAAGATCATGGCCACCGGAGGCACGGCAACGCCCGCGCCGCCGCTTGGTCCGGTTTTGGGTTCCAAGGGTGTGAACCCTGGGCAGTTCGTGCAGAAGTTCAACGCGGCGACGCAGAACATCAAGGGCAAGGTGGTCGGGTGCATCGTGACGGTGTACTCGGACAAGAGCTTTGAACTTGAGATCAAGAGCAGCCCGGTGAGCGTGATGATCAAGGACGAGGCGAAGATCGAGAAGGGCTCGGGCGTTCCAAACAAGAATAAGGTAGGCAAGCTCACCAAGGCCCAGGTCAAGAAGATCGCCGAGTCGAAACTCCAGGACCTCAACTCGCACACTGTTGAAGCCGCGATGCGCGTGGTCGAGGGGACGGCCCGTTCGATGGGCGTGACGATTGTTGCCTGATGAGCATTGATTGGTGAGGAACAGAGACGGGGACGCCTGTACCACCCAAGTCTGTCACAGCCAAGTCTGTGCCACCCCGGCCTGTGCCACCCAAGATAGATTCAAGCCAAGTTCAAGATTGATCCAAAGTTGAACAACGCAGATTCGGAAGGAAGATTCATGCCGATTCGAGAAACCAAGCGCCAGAAGGCGAACGCGGAGTTGAAGGTGCATACACCCCTCGCCGCGGGTGAGGCTGTGAAGGCCCTGAAGAAGTACAAGGCACCCAAGTTTGACCAGACGGTGAACGTGGTGATGCACTTGAATATCGATACCAAGCAGGCCGATCAGGCGTTGCGCGGCGCGGTGAGCCTGCCCAAGGGCATTGGCAAGACCAAGAAGGTGATTGCCTTCTGCCAGAGCGACGTTGCGAAGGAAGCACTCGCGGCGGGCGCGATCAAGGCTGGCGGCGAAGAACTGGTGCAGGAAGTCGAGAAGGGCTTCATGGACTTTGACGTGGTGCTGGCCTCGCCCGACATGATGCGCGTCGTGAGCAAGTTGGGCAAGGTGCTGGGTCCCAAAGGCCTGATGCCCAGCCCCAAGGCGGGCACGGTCACGACGAACATTCCGCAAGGCGTGAAGGAATACGCGGCGGGCAAGGTCGAGTATCGGGCCGACACGGGCGGGAACATCCACGCGATCATCGGGAAGATGAGTTTCACGGATGGCAATCTTTTTGAGAACCTTGAGTTCTTTGTGAAGTGCATCGAGAAGAGCCGGCCCAGCACGGTGAAGGGGCAGTTCATCAAGAGCATCCATATCGCAGGAGCGATGACGCCCAGCGTGCCGGTGCTGTATGTTCACGAGGAAGTGGTGGCGGAGTAAGCAAGTTGTTGATGGTGTTACAGGCTTTCAAGGTCTGTGACCAGAGTGCGAGTGACTATCGGCACAGGCGGGAATGCCTGTGCCACCCTCCCCAGTTGAGCCAGAGTCGGGCCAGAGTTGAACCTAATTGAAGGCCAAAGCAGAAGGCCAAAGTAGAAGGAAGGACGAAGCATGTCCAAGAAGATCAAGAACATCATCATCCGCGACTACAAGTCTCGCGTTGCCATGGGCGACAGCCAGCCCAAGGACGCGGTGCTGATCAGCATTCGCGGCGTGAAGGCGGTTGATACAACCAGGCTTCGCGGCACGCTTGCCAAGAAGAACATCAGGATCACGGTTATCCGCAACTCGCTGGCCCGCAAGGCCTTCGAGGGCAGCAGCCTGTCTGGGCTGACTGATGTGCTCAGCGGTGCGAGCGCGCTGGTCTATGGGTCAGAGAGCGTGGTGCAAGTTGCGCGAGCGCTGACCGAGAGCATCGCCAAGTTTCCGGCCCTGGAACTGAAGGGTGCGGTGCTTGACGGCACGCTCTTCAAGGGCAAGGCGGGGGTTGAGGAATTGTCCAAGTTCCCCACCAAGGACGAGGCGATCGCGCGGATCGTGACGCTGGTTGTCACCCCTGGCCGCAAGTTGCTCGGACAGGTCAAGGGCCTGGGCAGCAACGTTGCCGGAATCATCAAGGCGATCGAAACCAAGCTCGAGAAGGGCGAAGCGATCGCTGCGATATGAAGGATTGGGCGGTTGGGGGGG